>NZ_FMYP01000035.1 GCF_900096565.1 Williamwhitmania taraxaci | reverse complement strand
CACTCAGCTGCGCATCGCTCAAGCGGAGTAAATCAGGATAGCTCGTCCCGGTTGCTTTCAGCTGTCGGACATAGTAATTTACCGTATTGCGGTGTATGGCTAAACTTGAAGAACAGCTGCGGTTGCTTTCTCCTTTGATTTTTAACTGAATTAATTGTCGTACATCCATGATATCTATCTTCTTTGCGGCCATATCCCTGATTTAAGTTTCAGCGATAAGATAGAAATCATTCCTTTCAAGAGCCTAAATGCACCTAAAAAAGTGGCACAACTTCGACCGAAACGCCTGGCACAACTTGAACCGAAATGGGTGGCACAACTTCGACCGTTTTATCTACGTAATGATCCTATTGCTCCGGCTCCCTTAATGGGAGCTTTTTTTATGCCCTTATAAATACCTGCGCGGAGGCAGAAAATTGGGCAGTTTTGAGTTGGGTGGACAGTTGGGCGAACAGTTGGGCGAACACTAGAGGGTATCTAGGCACCGCATTCAACCCCCAATACGTTACATAAAAGCGGTAAATAGTGCCTTGATTTGCTTATTCGCTACCCTTTAATACACGAAAGCGAAATTATAAAGCAAACGCGCAACAACTGTATATCAGCGTTATGCATGAGTTTAGCGTAAATTGGATGGGGGAAAACTAATGTTGGAACTATCTATGCTTCTCTTTGCTTAATTGAGATGTTGGAGTAGCACAATGCCGAGCACTCGGATTATCTTTTTTTAATTGATCTATTGTGGATTCCAGTCGACCAATCTCTTTGTATGCCTCCCTCAATTCTGCTTCTTTTTCCTCTATTTTTTTCTCTCTATCAGCTAGTAACTCTTTGTATACAATATTCTGTTTATTACTAGACTCATTAGTATTGACGCTGCTTTCCGATGCAACAATTCCAAACAACATTTTGCCTTCGCCAGTAAGAAGCCATCTAGGATCAATATTCGCATTAGCGAATATGATTTTTTGAATCACTTCAAAGGAAGGATTCCCCTTGCGACTTCCTACTACGTTCTCAATAACAGTTGCGGCAACGCCAATCGACTTTGCAAATGCTCTTTTATTACCAGAGTATAGATCGTTTATTATCAGCCTAAATCTATCCTGTATCGTCATCGCCAGTAAATAAATGTTCGCATATGCGAATTATTCTTTTGAAATATTTTGTAATGTTCGCAAAAGCGTATATGTTTGCATCATGTTTCAGTATGCAAACAACGCAATAAAGATAGGTTAAAATTTAAATACCAACATAATGGGGACAATAATTACAAAACACGGTGAGAAAAAGGACTTGGCAGCGCTGTTTGAGGTAAGCCTTGTGACAATAAGGCGTGCGCTGAATGATGTTAGCAAATCGGAATTGGCTAAGCGTATTCGGAAGGCTGCGATTGAGCGCGGGGGTGCAGAGCAGCCAGATAAGGGTAAGGCGTCACCCCCCCAATGCCAACAGAAATGAGTAGGCGGAAAGTAGTAATACCGTGGCGAAAAAACAGATGTATCCTAACCATTCGCAAAATACGAATAGCCTACGAACGGATGCTGATACGGAGTTCATTTCGCGGTGTTCATGAAGTGCGCTTATCGCTTCTTCAGTGTAATCTTTCCGAGTCCGACTTATTGCATCTATATGGCTATACAGCGCAATGGCTGTTAGCAGGATTCCAAATCCGAGTGCAACAACTGCCAGAGCAAAGCACAAGCGGGTTGGTAGCGTACCAGAGCTTTTACCTTGAAGGTAAATTAAAATACCGAAGAGGGTTGACGCTAGTAACAAGATGTGTTGAGACCAAGCAGATCGCTTTTCAGCAAGAAGATTTGTAAGGTCGGAAAGTGGCTTAAGTATATTATAAGATTCTTTATTCATACTGCTTAACATTTAAGATTAGACACCCTAAAGTTAAGCAAAAACCCAGACTCCCTGATCTCACCACGGAGTAGTAAGCGGCCACACCGGAACCCGCCTGGGAGCAATAGGTCAGTTAAAATTAAACTTGGTATGCCTCACTTCTTTAATAACAACATACTAGTAGTAACCGAACTGGAGTTAATTCCAGCGCATTTCAGCACTTATGATGCGCTAAGAATGGCCATTAAGCGTGCTGAAAAAAGAGGCTACGGGATTACTAGGGTACAAAGTGGAGGGAACGGAAGGCAGCTGCTCATTGACTTTGACAGCCTCCCAATGAGCATCAGGGATGCAATAGGTGACCCGCGCAAGGGTAAGCACGTGCTGGAGCAGTTCTACAAAACCGACAAGGCTACCGTTGATTTCTACACCACCTATAAATTTTCCGATCAGACGACCATTGAGGCGGAGGCCCAAATACGATACATAACCAACGCCAGTGTGCTGAACGCACTCGCGCTGCTAAAAGAGGCACGGGAAGTCAAAATTTCGAGCCTAACTCCAAACAAATCAACGCGCGGAATATGGCATAGCCTTACCTCCGATGTGGCAAGCTTTAATCCGGTGCTGCAGCAGAAGTTTGGCGTTCAGCACACCCTCCCCGAAAGTAAGCGGATGGCACCCCTATTCAAAAAGTTTATGGAGCAGGGATACCCCTCCATTATCAACGGCAACCACGGCAACCGGAACGCTGCCAAGATAACTCCCGAAGTGGTTCATCTGCTCAATAACCTCTTTGGAACCCAGCGCAAAAAACCAACCTACGCCGAAATTTCACGCCAGTACAGCGGATTCCTCGACGGGTATGTGGAGCTAATCAACAACGAAACGGGGGAGCAGTATAACCCCAAGGAATTTAAGACGCTCAGCCGCTCCACCATTTACGAGTATCTCAGCGAGTGGGAGAGCCGCATAGGAACGGTTGCCAAGCGCAGCGGTGATCGCCAGAAGCTGCTATCGGAATTCAGCCCTTACCATAGCCTTGCCCATCCAACGTATGCCGGGAGTATCGTATCGGTAGATGACCGGCAACCCCCGTTTGAATATGCAAAGGGTGAGCGCATGTGGTTTTACCTTGCACAGGATGTGGCCAGCGAGGCCATCACCACGTGGGTATGGGGAAAAACAAAAGCGGAAATGATTCTTGATTTCTACCGCCAAATGGTGCGCAACTATGCCGAGTGGGGGCTATCGCTCCCGGCCGAGCTGGAGGCAGAGAGCAACCTAAACAGCAGCTTTAAGAATACATTTCTGAAGGAAGGGTACATGTTCCAGCACGTGCATATAGAGGCGAACAACGCGCGCGCCAAGTATATTGAATCCGGATTCAACCGGCGCATGCGCTACGGGATAGAAAAGGAAAGCCTGGGCTGGATAGCCCGGCCCTTTGCCAAGGATGAGAGCAACCAAGCAGGCGGCTATACGGTGCCAATTGTACCCTACACCGAGCTGGTAGAATCCCGTCTCCGGGACATTCAAACCTGGAACAATATGCCGAGCCCGCTGGATCCAGCAAAAACCCGCTGGGAGTATCTCCTCGAAAACCAGCACCCGGCTCTAAAACCAACGAACTACAAGGCAATTCTCCCCCACCTTGGGTATAAAGAAGAAACCAGCTGCCATACCGGTATGGTGCAGCTCCAAAACAAGCAATGGCTTCTCGGCGATAACGGCTCGATGCATACGGGAGAACCGCTGCTGGCAATTATGCGCCAGGCAGAGGGAATGGACCTCGATGTTTACTGGCTCGATACGAACGACGGTAAGGTGCTAAAGGCGATGGTATACCTCCGCGGGGGAAGCCAGCTGGTATGCGAGCTGGTGCCAAAGCCGATAGGTGCTAGGGCAACCATTGAGCAAACACCCGAAAGCCTCAAGGCTAGGGAGGATATGGCCCGCTACAAGGCAACCATCGACGGGTATATGCAGCGGCAGAAAAGAGCGCTTGATCCGGTTACGGTTATTGACTCCACCCCAATTACGCTCAACGCAAAGTTTCAAATACCAGGTATTAATAGGCTCATTACTCACGCCGGCCCAACGGAGGTATTGGCAACCCCACAGGATGAGTTTGAACTCGCCGATTTTGAAAATGAAAGGGTGTATAACCACTCTTTAAAGGACAGATACTAACCATAACTAAATACTACCATCATGCTAAACCTAACGAGTGATTTTAAGGAAAAGGTGATTGAGGCCTTGCTGGAAGGCAGGAAGAACTACGATGGCTCCGATGCCGCCTTTGCCCGAAAAAACGGAGTAAGCGCCGCCGTTTACAGCCGCTTGAAGAATGGAGAGCGCGAGCGCCTGCTCAGCGATACGCAGTGGCTTACGGTGGGCCGAAACCTAGGAGTAACCATGAATACGCGCAAGTGGGTTATGGCCCGCACCGACGTATTTACGGTGATTGAGGAGGACATCCTCTTTTGCAAGGAGTTTAGCAAGGGTAAAATATGCGTGGACGATTGCGGAATCGGTAAAACATTTGCGGCTAAGTATCTATCGCGCACCCTTAAGAACGTATTCTATGTGGATGCAAAGCAGGCGAAAACGAAGCAGCGGTTTATTCGGTTGATCGCAAAAACCATAGGCATTGAGGAGCATGGCCGCTATACCGATGTAAAGGATAACCTAAAGTACTACCTACAGATACTTGAAAAGCCCCTAATCATTCTTGATGATGTTGGATACGTGGAGTATGCTGCTTACATGGAGGTACTGGAGCTGGTTGATTCCACAGAAGGCATTTGCGGATGGTACCAGATTGGAGATGACTCGCTACAGGAGAAAATAGAGCGCGGCATCAACAGCAAGAAGGTTGGATTTAGGGCTATGTTCAGCCGCTTTTCAAAGCGCTACACCACCGTGATACCCTTTGAAAACAGCGAGAAAATTCGCTTTTATAAAAAGTTGTTGCGCGATGTAATTTCCGTAAACGCGACCAAGGATGTAGATATTGACAGGCTGGTTGTAAAGTGCCTCCGCTCCGATAACGGAAGCGTAATGGGCGACCTACGCCGGGCGGAAGGCTTACTCATCCTAAACCAGTAGCGCCATGCGGTCACTAAGCATCAGGAATATTTACGACAAGAAGTATATAACCATGCCTTTTACCGGCATATGGGCCGATGCCATGGGGCAGCCTGAACACAATGGCCTATGGATTATTTACGGTCCTGAAAAGAATGGCAAAACAACATTTGCCCTTCAGTTGGCCAACTACCTCACCGCCTTCGATAAGGTGCTCTACGTATCGGCCGAGGAGGGAGCGAGCATGGCGCTGAAGGATGCCTGCCTTCGGGTTGGTGTGGACGCCAACAACAAGCGGATAAACGTGCAGGAGTATATCCCCATTGCCGATTTGGATGAGAAGCTATGCAAGCGGAAGGCTCCCCGGGTTGTATTCCTGGACAACGCCACCATCTATGCCGATGAGCTAAAGGGCGGAATACTCCTACAGCTGGTGGCAAAGCACCCTACCAAGCTCTTTGTGATCGTGGCGCACGAAGAGCGCGGCGAACCCTACACCGCAGTAGCCAAGATAGCCAAGAAGCTGTCCAAGGTAATCGTGAGGGTTAGTGGGATGGCCTGCCTTGTATCCGGCCGCTGCCCAGGAGGAACCATCATGATTGACGAAAACACGGCCACCCTTTACTGGGGGATGAAAATAGCTAGCAATACTTAACTAAACCAAACATGAAAACAAAAAGAAGGAACTACAGCGCGTTTTGGGCCTTGCTAGGCAAGATGTCCGGGAATGATGGTAATTTGAAGGAGCAGCTGGTATCAACGGTAACCGACGGTCGCACCACCAGTCTTCAGGAGCTTAGCGATAAAGAGTATAGCGAACTCGTGCGCTGGATGGCTAATCAAGTTGGTCGTTTCAACAAAACCAAACCAATAACAGAAGCGGAGCGTGAGCAGCGCAGCCTAGTGCTAAAACTCCTTAATAAGCTCGGTGTACACACCATAAACGATGACTGGAGCGCAGTGAACATCTTTCTGCTTGACCCAAAAATAGCAGGGCGGCTTCTTTACGAGCTCGACGAGCAGGATCTCGGGGTGCTGATCCGGAAGCTCAACAGCATTATCGATAAAAACAAACAGGCAGGGCAGCTCTCCTACGGAATAAACAAGATAAGCCTAAACTAAGCGCTATGGACCCTATAAAAGTAACGGTAACCTTCGAGCAGGAAGGCAAAATGGCCACGGTTACCATAAATCAGGTTGGCGATGTAGCCGAAATTACAATGAACTCCACCCCAACCCTGACCGATAGCAGCGATTACGCTCGGCTTGCCTATCTATTCATTGATTTCATTAAAAAACTATAGCCATGATAACTGCACATGAACTCGCTGCAAAGGTTGACGAAATGCTCAACGAACAGCAAAAGTATTTCAAAACAAAGGACATTCTCCAGCTGCAAAAGTGCAAGCGCGTTGAAAAGGAGGTAAGGACCATGGTTCAAACCATTAAATCATTTCAGCATCCCCAAACCCTTAACCTATTTGATAATGAAACCCACCGTTAAGAATTTTTCGAGCACAACCACCCAGCTTTGTGGCGAGTGCAACGGCGAAGGTAAGGTTTGGAAAGCAGGGACTAAGACGCACGGCGAAGACCATAGCCGTTATGTTGAATGCACGCTTTGCTCCGGAACGGGAATGCTAGTAGTAACCAAGGACACTACTGTAACTATTACGCCGCACAAGCCAAAGCCGGTGCCACCGGAAGTGTAACCAACCACCAAACGCTACGCTATGACTACAGAAGCCACGAAACTAAAGGAGATGGATTGCTTAGTAAGAATCATTTATCAAAGAAAAATATGGCTAAACAATCCGGATAATAAGGCCCGAAAAACCTACAACGAGGTTGTAAGGGACACCAACGATATACAGGCCCAGCTGCAGGAGCTGCAGGAGGAACAAAAGAGCAATGAATAACCAATTAAACACAAAATAAGCTATGAAACAAAAGGGAAAAACTTGGACAGATGCAACCGGACGAAGCGTGGACACATGGGCCATTAACCCGGTTCTTAAGGTAGAGGAAAAACATGCACAGCGCATTGCAGACCTTGGGCTAAAGGCAGAGAAGGCGTTGAAGTCGCTCAATAAGGCTGTGGATGATGCCCAGCAGGAAGTTTACCAGATGAAGTTGAAAGATGCACATATAAAGGACTACAGCCGAATGCCTACGCCCAACAGCCTAACCTTCTCCACCTTCGATAAAACCGCTACGGTAGATATTATCACTACCAAGCGGTTGGTGTTCGACAAAACCTACGTGAACATTATAAAGGCCAAGTTTGAGGAGTTCTTTGCCGTATTCGACAAGGACGAAATAGCCAGCAAGCGGTTTTCATTTCTTCGTGAAATGATAAACTCCCTGCTATTCAAGAGCAGTGGGGACCTTGATCAAACGAGCGTAAACGAGATACGCGCGCACAAGGCCACCGCCGAACGAACCAAGGTTCCGGGCTGGGAGCTGTTTGTGGAGGCCGTAGAGCTGTTCGATAAGGCCATTAGAACCGAGACAGGGAACAGGCTATTCTACGTGGAGGTGGCCGAGGGTGGACGAATGCGCCGCGTGGCGCTAAAGTATACCGACGCATAGTATTAACCAGCCCTCATGGAGCAATGTTTCGTGAGGGCACAAAATAGGAAGCCATGAAAAGGAGCATAGAACGAGACCTTAACAATAACCCAATGGAAATGCCCACCGAGGATGATTTCCGGATGAATCGAGTAAGCCAGGCGGAGGATAACCTCCGGATGAAGATCAACAACGAGTACGTTCAATTCGTGCAGGAGCGCCTACACAGAAAAAGGATGTTGCGCCGGGAGTTAGCTGGTATCGCTATAGTAGGAGTTATGCTGGGGGTATTGGTATGGTGCGGTCTCGCATTTGGACTTTTTAACAACTAAAAACCTATGGAATATTTCAACGAGGCCTACGAGGCCATAGTGGAAACCGACAGCAAGCTGTCCGCTGACGAAATTGATGCTTTTTTGAAGCCATACCCAAAGGCAAAGCTAATGCTTTCCTCCTTGATTCAGCTTATTGAGCTAGAGGCGCAGGGGATCGCATGTGTAGACGACTGGGAGTACGATCTCAGCAACGTAGTGTGGCCGGAAGCGCTGGAGGTTAGCAAGGGGAAGAAAAAGCGCAAACCTTCAAAAAAAGCCTAGCATGACGTGCTACACGCTAACTTCAGATAAGTGGGAAGGCGATATAACCCTAGTTTTCCATGATAACGGTTTTCTTGCCACAGCCGAACTGCCAGAGGTATTTGATCTGAAAGCCGCGGAGTTCTTTGCCATACACTTCCCTATGCACGAGTCGGTGCTTAAATTTTACCGGGAGCATAGTAGGGCAAAGATAACCCTACTACAGGCAGATACCTCATTTGATGGCTTTTGGGATACCTACGGTAAAAAGGCTGGAAGTAAGGAGCTGGCGAGGCTCTATTGGGATGGCGATAAAAAGACGATCAACCGTCGCCCAATAACCCTAACCGATCGCGAGGCCATTATGGGAATGGTGGCGCGCTACTCGCGCCGCTACCAAGGGGAGAAAAAGGAGTATCAGCCCTTGGCTACATCTTTTTTGCATGGGCGAATGTGGGAGGCTGAGCTGGAATCAAATCCACGTAAGCAGGAAGTTGATTTGTCAGTGCTCTGGAATAAACGCGAAACGAAAATTTAAACCCAAAACTATGGATTCTATATTTGACGAAATAAAAATGGAAGTTGGAGAGGTTAGCAAGGAAGCGCTTGAGAATCACTTTAGCGGATACTACAAAAATGCGGGCAGGCTCACTAACTATAGGAAGGAATTAGTCCAGGTGGCTGCTGTGGCCGTTGCCATGATAGAGTGCTTGGATAGAAACGATAATGATGGATTTCCTGAAAAGCCTAATATCCGGTCATAAAAAAAGGCCCCGCGCTGACGCTACGAGACCCCCACCCAAGGGCAAATATAATAAAAGTTTCAGCGCGTGGGCTATAATCGAAAAAATATGCTTAGCAGGATAATCGACATTCAGGGCTTAACCCTGGAGCATACCCGTCGCGGCGTATCACAGGAGTGGGTATACAACAATCTCGTGCTTCCGCAGTACCGAATAAGTAAGCGGACATTCTACAACTACCTTGCCTGCTCCGCCAAGCGCGAGCTGGGCAAATTAGAATCATCATTACTAAAACAAGCTACACTCTTTTAGTCATGGATAAATTATTAACCAAAGTGGGGGTGTCATTTGCCCTATTCCTCATGGTATGCGAGCTTTCCTACGTGAACGCGAAAAGCTTACTATACATTGTTGCCGAGTTTGGCTTTGTCGACAAGCTCTTTGCCGTGGTTGGCGCCATGGCCTTCAGCATGGTTACGGTGCTGGTGATGCGCAAGGGCACCCGCCCCTGGATGAAGCTGGTATTCCCCATCTTCGACACGCTGCTCGTTTTTGGCGGGTTTAACCTCAAGTTTGCCGATAACATGCTGGGAAACCCGGTGGCCTTCGGGCTGACCATCTTCATGGCCCTTTTTACCGGATTTATAACCTACTCTCTTGGTCAGATCAACTACACCGACCACGCTGTTGATTCGGAGGCAACCAAGGTCGAAACAAAACGAATCGTCGCGGATCTCGAATCGAAACAGTTTGAGTCGAATCGAATGGTAGAGGTATTGCGGCGGGAGCTAAACGATTCAAGAGGAAACGAGGAGCAGCTAGAAGTAATCATAACAAACCTACATCGAATCAACAACGAATTAACCGAGCGGGTTGCTGATTCGAGCCGTAACGTGGACGAATTAAACCTGTCATTGACCAATACGCTGGCCTCCTTGGATGAATCAAAGCGAATCAGCGCTGAGCTAGAAGCATCGTTGAAAGAAGTGCGCACGGCAGCAACAACGTTTCTGCAGAGCCATATCCTTTACGAAAACTGGATAGGCAAGAAGAAGAGCGCCGGAAACCGTAACGGGAAGGAGGCGCTACTAGGTAAAATGGCGGAGGAGATAAAGGCCGGGAAGGTAATACCGGTTCAGGTATTTCTTGAAAAGGTAAGCGCATGAGCCTACCAAAAACGATGAAGGCAACGGAGTTGACCTGTCCATACTGTAGGCACAAGCATACCTTTAGCGGATACCCGGAAGGGAAAAATAAGGTTAGCTGTCCGGAGTGCCGCAAGATTCACCCCATAAAAACAAAATCGGTTGCTCGTATTCTTAAATAAATAGTTAATTTTGATTACAAACTAAACCTAACGATTATGGAACAATTTATGAATTTTGTTGGAGCATTAGTGCTTATATTCATCGCTATTATGCTTAGTATTGTTTTAGGACCTCTTTATGTACTAGTCGCAATTGGAGTAGCTATCTTTTGGATGCTAATTTTAATTTTAGAAGCCTATAAGAAAAATCATCCGAAATATTAAACCTGAAGATATACTTAAAAGCCTCCAACTGGAGGCTTTTTTTATTTCTGCTTAAAGGTCTCAATATCCGGAATCGGTATTTTGTTAGGAAATGCCTCCCTTAGCCTTCCCCCAGTTAGGCGAATGCTTTCCACCGTCGATTCGGTAAGCGTTGGACGGTGCACGCTCTCGGTAGTTCCATCGATGCTGCAGGTGTAGGTGAGCACATGATAGCGGAAGAATGGTGTAGTGGCTTGCCGTTCGCCGCTATACTTCAGCGGGCTTGAAATATCCGTTGAAAGCATGTTTAAACAGTATTTAACTGCCGCCGCAAGCCGAATATACTCCAGCCCCTCATTCAGCCTTTCGCTAAAGTTCTCGGTGCCGGCACCGGGTTCCTGTAGCAGGTGGAAATCGAGCGATAGCGTATCCGATTCGCTTCCGGATCCAGCCCTTATATCCCACCCAATAAAGAGGGCCGGGCACAGCACCTCGAAGTTTTCGGGATCGTCAGGCTGGCCAATATTGATGTCGATCTGCCTTATTGCGGGTAACCCTCTTTGGGTAAACACCTCGGGATGCGCACGGAACGTATCCACTATTTTTTTGTAAACTTCTTCCATATCATCTCTGTTTATCCAACAATTGCTCGCTGTATTTCTGCCGTCATCATACGCTGTAGCTGCCTATCCATTATGGCCGATGGCCCAATAAAGCGCCTTCGGGGAATTCGCTGGTTAACGGTTCTAGTAAATGCCTTTACCTGAATATCGCCCCCTTTTACTCGAACCGTTTTCGTGGATTCCCGCTTGGTTTTGATGCTGTAAACCCCGGTTCCCTGCTTTTGCTTTCCGTAGCGCGAATAGCTGTGGGCTCTTACCTTTTGGGTAATCTTTCCCCGAAAGCCATCGTTATGCACCTTGGCGTAAGGCTCGTGGGAGCCTATAACGGCATACGTTTCGGCAACGGTAACTACGCGAATGCTTCGGCGTAGCCTTCCGGAATCCACCAAGATTGCCCGTCCACGTCGCTCGCGCTTCCCCCATCCAGACGATTTGCGCTTAGCCCAGGGCTCCGTATTGGTATCCACCCACGCCTGCTGCCGGAACCGATCCTTCGAAAAGTTCACGGCCACGGCTGCCGCCCGCGCTGGGAGGATGCGCATTACCCTCTCTATCCGCTCCATTAGCCGAATAAACTCGCCTAGGTCGTTTGTCATCGCTGGTAGGCCGTATCAACGTTGGCAATAACCCGCATAAACATGTCGTGCAGGTAGGCCTCAATCTGTTTTTCGTTCATCTGCTGTAGGTTGGTTTGTTCTGTATTAATTCCACCCTTTACGAAAGCATCAATGTTTATGGTAACATTCCGAATCTGGTTGGCGCTTCCCGTAATCTTTTCCACGGAATCGCTCCCCACTAGAGAGGTGTTTTCGTCTTTGGATGGGTCGGGTTTTATGGCCTCCTGATCGAGCAATGAGTCATGATTCATTGGCAACTTGCCATAAACCTCCAGCAGTTGTTTCCTGAGCGAAAACAGGGCTTCTGTTGATCCACTGGCACTGTAATATTGCTGACGGCGTACAGAGCTTGGTGTACCCCACGTTCCCAAACCGGATGCCAAATCAGTATACTCATTGTAGCCGGCCTTATAACCTCGGTTATCGTCAACCTTTGACTGGAAGTATGGAATCAATTTGTCGATTTTAGCAAAAGCAGCATCAAATTCAGCGGTTTTGTGCTTGCCTGGATTTCCAATTATGGAAGAAAACATTTCAACTATTTCTTGGGCCCCTGTAGATCTATACTTATCTCCTCTTGAAGATGGACCAGTAAATGCCCAGCTGGTATTGTCTAATGCGGCTGCGGCACCAGAAGCTAACCCTTCTTTATATGGCATCCATGCCTCACCCAACTTAATCATCGATACTTTTAGTTTATTTTCCAGCTGCTGGTTGATGTAGTTAATATCCTCCTTGGCAATGGCCAATGCCTTGTTTAGCCCAAATTCTGAGGCATCGAACGAGCTGAGCGTAGTTTGCAACTGCCCGGTAGAATCCATAGCTGCCTGAATAAATGAGATTAACCCCTCCGACCCGCTAAACTGGTTCTTTAGGGCCACTAGGCTTTTATCATTACTGCCCAGCGCCTTAAACTTCGCGTTGAGCTCCAGCATTAGCTTATCGGCTTGCTTAATCTTGCCGCTGTTGTCGTACATGCTAATGCCTATCTTCTTAAACGCATCAATGGTGGTTTGCTTGGTGAGGTCGTTGAACAGCGACTTGGTAAGCGTAGCCGCCTCATCTGCACTTTTTACCTTAACGGTAAAAAGCGAAAAAACCTTATTGGCCGAAGCAAACTCCTGTTTTGCGGAGGCTGCCGATCCGGCAAAAACGCTCTGGACCTTGGCCAGCTCATCGAAGGTAGTAACGCCCGTTTTTACCGTAGCGAAGGCCGCACGGTTAAACTCATCCAGCTTATCGGCCCCAAAGCCGTAGTTGGCCATAGCTTTGGCCGTTCCTTCAATCCAAGAGTTAAAATCGGCCTGCATCAGCTGGGCAAACTCGCCCTGTTTGGCTACGATCTCCTTTACCTCGCTGCCATACTTTCCGGTAACGGATTGCACATCAAAAAACGCCTTCGTGGTGTTGCCCGGATCGAAGCCTTTCTGAAATGCTGTATCCAGGACAATACCCCTTAGCGCCTTTAAATCCTGCATGGGCTTGTCGATATTGAGCATGGATAGCTGGCGATACCCGTAGCTAAACTCGGCGGCCTGCTTGGTGGAAGCCTGGAAGAGCGCTCCCAGCCCAACGACCGCTGCGCCGGCCAGCATCAAAGGGTTCTTTAGCAGGCCCAGCGCTCTGCCTACCCCGGGTATTTCATCCTTCATAGCCCGGAATGCCTCCACGTGCGATGTTTTGAGCAGGGATAGCCTACTCCGAATTGCCATAAAGCTGGATCCAGAAGCGTGCTCGAGCGTGCGATAGGATGATTTCAGATCGCCCAACTTTCCCTTCATATCCATAACCCCGCTATTTAACCTGGACTTTGCCTGCGATAGTGAGGTTTTCATCCGGTCCTTTAGCTCAAGTATGAGGTTAACCTTTGCCTGTCCGTCCATTTTCTCCTATAATTTGAATCATTTTCAAACTTTTACCGTATATTTGTATCGATGAGGGTTAACGCTGCAAGGCGTTCCCATATCTCCAGGAGCGGTCAATCGGTTTTAATCGGTTGACCGCTCTTCTTTTTTGGGTAAACCGAGCGTATTCCTGCTGTATTTTAGAATACTATCCCCATTAATAACCCAAACCTCTTCCACATACCTTGCTTGCTTAACCTTCCCCTTAACTGCGTTGTGAACGGTTTCGTTTGCAACGGCTTTCGGCAGATGAATAACTACCAAATCTGCTTGCTCCTGACCGTTTTCAATAGAATTATGGATGGCGGTTTTGCTGGATGTTCTTGTGTTTTTTATTTCAGCCAGAACCCCATTAATCTTCGCATCCGGATTCTTTCCCTTCACGAATCCCTTTCCGTAAATCCGTGCCCTTTCCTGATCGGTTTGCAAGATAGGGAGTAGTTCTACCTGATGCCCGGCATCGGCCAGCACCTTTCCTGTGGCAATATTGGTGGGTGCCTCCGCTATCCCGTGCAGGATATGTAGCTTAACCTCCTTTCCCGACGCTTCCGATTTATACACGCGGTTGTAGGCCGCATCCGGAGGAAGGTAGCCTATGGCCTCGCGCAGCGCCTCTGCTGGGACACCGGTATAGTAGGGATGTCCCTTCGGAAATACCAATCCACTGGCCGCAAGGTTCGTTCGAAACATTGGCTGAACCGGCATATCCGGAAGGACTTCGGTTTCTACGGCGTAGCTGGCTGCCAACTGATCGGCGCTGCAGCGGCAACCCCAACCGTTGGGCGGGAAGTAGGTAGCCCAGAACGCATCGGACATTTTTCGGACAGTACCATCCAGCGACCGGTGTGAATCCCGCACCAAACTATCGCCCACGGTGCTGTAGCGGAGGTAGGGCATATCCTTTTCATTCCGCTTGAAGTCGCTCCAGCGTGCCGCCATGGTGGCCGCGCCTACCGCTTGGTTATACTCTGTTTTGAGCCAATCCGCGTTATACTTACTGCCTATTCCGCTCACCGCCTCTTTGAAATCGGGGAACGAGCGCATCTTGCCCTCCGCATCCTTCAGCGCTAGGGTCATATCGCGCAGCTGCTGGTAGCTTTTTGCGGCTCCAAACTGCCAAACGTCGCGCGTGAGGCGCATGAGCATGGCCGCGTCCGGGGTGGAAAAGTCAACCGTTGGGAATCCTTTTCCAAACCCCGCTGCAACCTGCCCCTGCAGCAAGCTGCCAATAAGGTTTAGCAGCTTCGGGCTTGTAAGGCCTCCACCATTCCAAATCTCCCGGGCTAACCCGTTAACTACGCTGGAGAGGTTCCGCGCAAAATCGGCAGGAATAGCAGCTTCCGCCGTGGGGTGCATTCCTCCGCATCGCTTACATGGCTCGTATAGAACAAAGGGGGCAGCCGTTGCCGATGGGCTGTCCCCTACTGAAAATTTGCGGTAAAGGGGGCTTTTGCTGAAGGCGTTTTACCGGAGGGTAACGCGCCAGGCTGGGCCAGTCTTTTTCCCTTAATGGGAACGTTAAAGGTAGTGCTCACCCACTCCTCATCTACCTCGTAGTAGTTGAGCAACTCGTAAACAATATCCCAGTGTGCGGTAAGGCTCAGCGATTCGGTTCTATCGAACTCAAATACACTGGTGTCGGTAAACTTAAAGCCATAGGTGCGCAGCAACGGAATGAGTTTCCCATTGACAAAGAACTCCACCATGCGGCGATCGCTCTCCGCTATCTTATCGTCCAGCGTGCGCTCGTGCACCTCGCTCTGGCTTCGGCTTGATCCGGAATCCACCACCATGGTTCCGCCTACGATGGCCTTGCTCGTTTCAGCATTGGATACCGATATTTGCTCCAGGAATACTTTGTGTGGGTCGCCCTTCTGCGCTTGGTCGTGAATGGTAATTTTCGTTCCCTCTGGTAGAATGGCCTGTGCCGCTTGGCCAAGCGCCCTAACCTGCTTTTCAATTTTGTCCAGGCTCGGCTTATCCGTTTTTGTGGTCTCGGCGCTAATCATTGGGATGCCGAAGCGCTCCGAAAAATCAGCCCACGTTTGCTGCGCATTGCGCTTCCAGATGAGCTGGGGCACAATGTTGTTGAGCAAGCCGTAGGGGCTAAGGCTTTCCAGCGACAGGATGTTACGAGAAAAAGCAGGGTCGGTGTAGTTAACCCCCTTGGTTCCTGCCACCTCAAAGTAAACCATTCCCCGTTGGGGTGCACAGTTTCGCCGGGGGATTAACGCCCACCGCATAGTCACCGGGTCCACCAGCTCCATTACGGTATACTTAAAGAATACGCTGTCGAGCAGGTGTTCCAGCATTTGGTAAAACCACTCTGTTTTCAGCAGGGTGGTTAGCTCCGGGACTTCCTTTCCTGTTTTGGCATCGCGCACGATAAACCTGTTGGAAAGCGTAGCCGCCTTACGCAGGTTAATTACCGCAGTGAGGTGACCATCGGTGAGTAGGTTGGCGTAGAGATCCTGCAGCGTACTCCAGCGCGGATCGTCGGGGTTATCGGCAGCCTCCAGCGCATCGCGCCACTTCCGTATATCCACCCTGGCTCTATCCGAGAACTCGTTCGTTAGCTGCATAATAATGCTGCTATCGCCGTTTCCTCTTTTGACAGGAGCCTTGCTTTCCGCCTTAAATAGGCCAAATAGGTAGCTCTTAGATGTAGTTGAAAAGTCCATAGCTACTTGGTTTTGTAAAGCGCAATTTCGTTTAGCCTCAGCCAGCCAAAAGATTTATCAAGAATTCCCTTCTTGCGCATATTCCGAATACGCCTGGCGCTCATTACACGCAGCGTTCCCTTATGCATAAGCACGTAGTGCTGAAGGTTGGTGGATTGCTGTAGGCTATCTGCCTGCTTTTTCTTCCGTTTTAGCTGCCACTGCCACAGCTTGGCTTTAATTGCTGCTACCATATCGTTAGTATTAGTATTGGTTATCACCTTGTGTTCGTAGTGAGTATATGCGAACATCGCTTACCTCGTTACCTGCGCTATCGGTGTTGGCGGGTAGATCCGCATCCTTGCCATTTTGCACATCCTTGAGCCACTCCAGCGCATCGTTGTAGCGCAGCTCGCGGTGCTTGGGAATATTGTTCGCCGCCTCCTTGCTCCAGAGATGGTATAGCGCGAGGTCTATCACCAGCATTACAACGTACTGGTCGCGGGTATCCGGCTCATCCGCCACTGCTGGAGCGAAAATCTTTGCGCAATCATATCTCCCGGAGAGGTGGTTCCTGATTTGAGCGATGGCCATGCCCTCGGCCCTTACAAGTTTTACCCGGTCCTCCGTGGCATCAATTATGCGTGCAATCTCGGTGCGCAGCTGCACGCTGTAGTCTTCGTCTGCTAGAAACCTCATGCTAGTATCTGTTTTTAGAACCCCTATGCACTTCAGAAATGGGAGTGGTTCTTGTTTCGAACTTATCTATGCGGGCAGTTCGGTTGCACTCGGCAAAGGCCCCCTCCAGTGCGTCGGGTCCGTCCTTGGCGGCGCTACCCCCTTTCTCGAAGGAAAGGAGCTGCTCCTTTAGCTCAATCTGATCGTAGTTGTTGCGCTCTCCCTCGTTGAAGAATACATTTCTTCGCTCAAAAAAAGCGGCCATTGCTTCAATCCGATCATCCTTATCGGCTTTTGGGCGCTTATCAGCCACTACCGGAATGTGGTATCCGCGGCCATCGCCCTCGGTGTCGAAATCGTTCACAAAATCGTCCATGGCAAACAGCCCCTCAATGCGATACTTGATGGCGTGCCTGGCCAGCTTCTTGTCCTCATAGCAATCATACAACCACCGGGCTATCTGTATCCGGGATGATTGCCGTAGGAATCCGTGAATGATGTCGAACTCGCGTCCAAGCTTACCTACCAGCCACAAGCCCTTAAAGCAGGCCGTATCCTTATAGGAAAGGTCACCGTAGAACACTAGGGCGTCGTACCGGTCGAGTCGAAGGGAAGGGCGCCACTGCATGAACTCAAACTTAAAGATCTTCCCCTCCTCTACGTGCACGTGCATGAACTCCCGCATGAACGAGCGGTAAGGGGTATCGCGGAACTTCTTACGCCAGTACTCCGCGGAGGCCTTTTCGGGCCACTCCGGTTCAAAGGTGTTTAAATCCTTTACAGCACAAACCGAGAGCACCTTAAACGATGACTTATCACCATCTTCCTTGGCCTTAGCTTCAGCACTTTTAAAGTAAATTTTAAGCCGGTTCGTTATGCTCTTCTTGTGCGTATTGTTGTTGGCGTAAACGAAGCGCTCCGTACCGCCCTCCATGTTGTCGAAGCAGCCCCATACGTCTTCGGTGATATAGTCCACCGATTCGGACATGAGCTGAGAATTTTTGAAGTGCCGCCGGTTGTCAACGTCATCCACCACGATGTAGTCTGGGCGTTCGCTTCCCTCCCTCGCTCCGCGTGGGTTGGCTCCGAAGCCGATGGCCATGAAGCGAACGCCACCTTTGGTAACAAAATCGCCGTCCGCCCAGTCTCCATAGTTGAACTGCTCCCCGTAATCGTTAATCAGCCTTTTGTTGTGCTGCAGCTGTGCCTGTATCCCGGAGATGAGCTTCTTTGCCTTGACGTCGGTTTCCCCCACCAGGAGCATGAAGTGTAAATCCTTCAGCACGAACAGGAGGAAGAGCGGAATGCCCATATCGATATGAACGGATTTACCGGCACCCCGATACAGCTCTGCCAGTAGGCGAATTACCTTGTTCTTGGTGATTAGGCTGGCCAGCTTCTTGTGAAACCAAGCGCTTTTAACCTTGGCGTAGTTTGGAAAATAGTACTCAAACCACTTGATGTAATCCGATTCCAGCGAGGCGATCCGCTCCATCTTCTGCTTTTCGGATTCGCCATACTTCAGCTCGGTCGCTTTCGCAATGCGCTGGCAGTGCGTGTCGAAATCCGCTATTATCTTTTGGTACTTATCCGTAGCCATTACTGAAAGGTGCTAATGTAGTGCTGAAGGTACATGCGCTGAAACTTGGTGAATTCGTTGGCCTTTGCCGGGTCAATATCCACCAGCCAGTTGTTGAATGACATAAGGGCCGAGCTGATCACGCGCGGGTTTACCGTGCCGTCCAGCTTGTCGATGGCTGCCATTACCTTGCTGAGCGCATCGGCCTTTAGCTTTGGCTCGTGGCCACCGGCAATGTTTAGGGCTTCCTCTAGCAAAACCTCCCGCAGCTTAATCGGCGTAAGATCGTTGAAGGCCTTGCGCTCGTCCCAGGTCTTCTCTCCCGGCTTGCCCTTTTTCCACTTTGCGAGCGTTTGGGCCGAAACATCCCACTCGCCGATGAGTTGCGCTAGGCTGTAGCTTTTATTGATGTAGAGGTCCTCCATGAGCGACCGAATGCGCTCGAGCTCCTTTTTTGTCCACTCCTTCTTACCTGCTGTCTTTTTTGCCATAGGTGTCATTTGTGGCAAAAGTCGCTCACGATTCTCCGAAAACCGAAGAGTTGTGCAACGGTTGCACAAATCGTTGCAACCGTTGCACAACGGCTTGTAATTGGGATTTGGACGGCTTAATCTTGCAGCATCATACCAACGCAACGATGCATGTTTAAGGTCGAAAAACTATCTCAGAAAGCAGTTATCACGGTTTATGGTTTTGTAGGCGGGTATTACCTCGACTACCGAAATGTTTCGGCAGCGCTGGAGGATGTTTCTATGGCCGGCTACTCAAAGCTTGATTTTCGCATTCACACCTACGGGGGAACCGTTTTTGATGGAAACCTGATCTACAACTTTATTGCCGGCTTTAAGGGTGAAGTGGATATATACATTGATGGCGTAGCGGCCTCCATGGGATCGGTCATAATTATGGCTGGCGTTCGAATTCACATTGCAGAGAATGGTTTTATAATGATCCACTGCCCGCAAGGCGGAAGTTACGGAACGGCCAAAGTTTTAATTCAAGGGGCCAAGCTGCTTACCTCTATGGAGAAAAACTTTAAGCAGAAGGTACTGACGCGAACGGGAAGGCCAGCGGAAGAGGTTGACGCATTATTTGATGGAACAGACCACTGGTTTGATGCGGACGAGGCCATTGCCTGGAAGCTTGCCGATGATAAGTTTAGCGCAAAAGTAGCAAACATTCCAGCGCTGAATTCGGACGAGGCCTCACAGCTGGGAGCGCAGGCGGTTTACGATCGCTACACGGCCGCCCTTACTACGGAACACCAAATACCCAAAAATAAGATGAACAAGGAAGATTTGATCAAGCGCTACGCGCTTACTGGCGTTACGGCTCAGAGCACCGACGAGGAGGTGTTGGCCGCTATCGATGCCAAGATTAAGGCGGGTAACGATACCGCCAAGGCCGTTACCACCAAGGCTATTGAGGCCTCAGTAGACAAGGCCATTGAGGAAAAGAAGATCACCACAGAGCAGCGTGCCAGCTACGTTGCTAGGGGTGAAAAGCTTGGAATCGAAGAGTTAAATGCAGTTCTGGGTGATATTAAGGCATACCAGCCAATTACATCGCAGCTGCACCAGGGTGGACCCTCCGCACAAGCGCTAGACCGAAAGGGTTGGACGTGGAATGACTACCAATCCAAGGCTCCTCGAGCACTGGAAGAGATGACCACAAAAGACCCAAAAACCTTCAAGGCGCTATACCGCGAAGAATTTGGGGTTGAACCAGAAATTTAATCTTAAAAAAAGTATGAGGAAGTTTTTTTTCAGTTTAGTTGGCTCCCTGCTAATCATAGTATCAGCAGGTGCAGCGGCGCCGATGTTCGGCGTAAATCCTATCCACGTCATGGGGGTAGGCGGCTTTTTATCCCTATTCCCTTCCGGTATTGCCGGAGTATTGCCGGCTACGGTATTCAAGGAGGTGTGGACCAAGGCCGTTAAGGAAGCGCTTAGCACTTCTGAGGTTGCCACCTTCTTGGATGGCATTGAAGACTTCAGCCAGTATGTGTCCAACGCAGGCGATGAGGCCCAGGTAATTCACATGGTATATATGGGCGTGGAACCTGACGTCTTAATTAATAACACCACGTATCCAATACCCGTTCAAGAGCTCGGCGAGGAAGACATTACAATCTCGCTTGACAAGTATGTTACCAAGGTAACCCCAATCACTGACGATGAGCTGTATGCCCTTTCTTACGACAAGATTTCGACGGTAAAGAATAAGCACGCGAAGGCAATGGCTAAGAATAAGTTTAAAAAGGCAATCCACGCGCTGTCTCCGTCGGGAAATACAGCAGCAATGCCAGTTTTACTAACTACCGGCCCTAATGATGGTACTGGTCGCAAGCGATTAATATGGGATGACCTTGTGATGCTTAAGCGAAAACTCGACGATTTGGAGGTAAACGATTTGGGCCGTAGGTTGGTGTTGTGCAACGATCACGTTAATGACCTATTGCTGCTTGACCAGAAGTTTAAGGATCAATTTTTCAACGCTGCAAATGGTAAACCGTTTAGCCAGCTAGGATTTGACTTCTACAGTTACGTGGCCAACCCTTACTACAACCCAACAACGAAGGTTAAGCTTTCATTTGGCGCCGTCCCTGCAGCGACAGACCGCCGGGCATCTGTATTCTTCTCTTTGGATAGAGCGGCCAAGGCAAGTGGATGGACAAAAATGTATTACTCTGCCGCGTCAACTGATCCACAAAACCAACGAAACCTTGTAAACTTTCGCAACTACTACATAGTAATGCCAACAAGGGAAGAGGCTCGTGGTGCAATTATTTCTGCAAACGTGTAGCAATAAATGAGTCAGACCCCTGCCCCGGACGATATCATAGATAAGAGCAAGCTCTCCCAGCGGGAGCTGCTCATCCTCCTTTCAGATAAGGTGGATAGCATGATAAAAAACGACGATAAGCAAAAGGCGGATTACATAGATCTGCTCGTTCGAGTTACCAAAGTGGAAACGCACATGAAGGTAATTGCGGCTGCGTGGGGGGTGGCTTCTATTGTAATATCGATCATTATTAATCTTCTCAAATAATTCAGGTAATGAATCCAGAAGAAAAAGACAACGGTACTACCACAAAAACAGGTGGAGAAACCAATCAAGGTGCAACGCCTCCGACCGATAACGGTGAGGAGGGAACGAAAGAAACCAACATTCCACCCAAAAAAGAAGGCAAGGATAAGGCTAACACACCTCCTGCAGATAAAGGGAAGGGGAAAGCGGATGAAAAGGCCGCTGAAGGTAAAGGCACCGGGAATAAAGCCGGTGAGGAATCAGCCGCTTCGGCTACCGAATCTTATTCTGCTCAAAAAAGGGCAGCAGCAAAGCAAGAGCTGGAGATGATGGATAAGCTAAAGGTGAAAACCCTATTTAAGAATAGCAAGGGGGAGTATTTCACCGTTGAGAACCTTGCCCATCTTTCGGAAACAAAGAAGGAAAATATCAAGACGGTAAATCGGGCTGAGCTGATTGCTGTCGCTAATACTGCTGAATAATGAGCATCAGGGGATTCGAACTAAGCAAGGGAACCGTAGGCGTTAGCGCAAGCGACCTGGAGGATAATATCTGTGGGTTGCTGGTTAACGGTCCTGAAGTTGTGGCCTCGGAGGGTATTTCCGGCGTGGTTAACGGAACGGTTTACCCCCTCACCAAGGTGAAGGATGCGGAGGGATTAGGCATTACGCAGGCCTACGATACCGCGAATGCCGTGCAAGTTTACCGCCACATTTCGGAGTTCTACCGTATGGCTGGCGAAGGAACAAAGCTGTATCTCTTGGTAGCCCCGGCAGCCAAGACCATGAAGGAAACTATTGAGGCGTATGGCCAAGCGCTTATTATTGCCTCAAAGGGCTCCATTTTCTACATCGGTGTTGCCCACAACCCTGCCGCGGCCTATGTTCCTACCTACGTTGATGGGTTGGAATCGGTTGTTCGGGAGGCCCTTGCTCCGGCACAAGCGCTCCACGACTGGAGCTGGAATACCGATAGGCCGGTTAATGTCTTCCTCGAAGGCAGAGGCCTTAATGCTGTTGGTGCAGCGGCACTCGATCTGCGCAGCATTACTAACGGAGCGGCAGCCTTGATAGGAACGCATATTAGCGTTTGTATAGGTCAGGATTATGGCTACGCAGCCACCCTTACCGGTGCTGGGCAGAAATTTGCGGACGTGGGAACGCTGCTGGGCACAAAGGCTCTGGTGGGCGTTAACCGAAGCGTTGGCGAGGTAGAAAGCCTTGATATTAGCAGCGCAACTAAAAATCGCTGGCTCTCGGCAGGGCTTAGCAACCACAAAACCATCGAGGAGATGGATGCTGACCTTAGCGATTTTGATGCAAAGGGTTACATTTTCGCTATTGCCTATACCGGGATTTCCGGTTACCGATGGAGCGGGGATCCTGTTTGC
Organism: Williamwhitmania taraxaci; assembly: GCF_900096565.1. Lineage (NCBI taxonomy): Bacteria > Pseudomonadati > Bacteroidota > Bacteroidia > Bacteroidales > Williamwhitmaniaceae > Williamwhitmania > Williamwhitmania taraxaci. The sequence goes on along the minus strand of NZ_FMYP01000035.1, from coordinate 20,602 downwards.
GCTCCTATCCTGGTAGACGATGACGGCTACATCTCCGTGGCAACGATTGGGCAAGGGGCATCCCTGAACAAGGCTGCACGGTTGCTACGCAAGAAGCTGCTGCCAAAGGTTAAGTCCACCGTTCCGATAGATAGTTCAACTGGGCTTCTGCCTACCGGAATTATCAAGTATTTCGAAGGGTTGGGCAATGAGGCCTTCAATAACATGGCCAATGCGGGAGAGATTAGCGATGGAAAAACCATTGTTGATCCAAACTCCCAGCTGCTCTCCGGTGATAAAGCTCTCCTGGTATCCTTTGAGCTTGTTCCAACCGCCTCTATCGAGAAAATTAAAGGAACCATAAACCTCAAAACCACGCTGTAATGTCGTTGATAAAGAGAAATGGCAGGGCGTACGATAGCGGTGATGTTTACATTGCCATTTTCGGTCGCATTGATTACGAGGTAACAGAGTTTACCTACGCCACCGATCAGGAGCATCAAGCCAACCATAGCCTGGGCTCTAATAAAATGACGAGCTACTCCATGGGGAAGATAAGCAATACCGCAACCATTACCCTTCGGCTGGTCTCCATCAGTATTTTGGAAAAGGCGGTTGGCGGAGCTATCCTATCCATTAAACCATTCCACATTAACGTAACCTACGTGAACGACGATAACGACATCGTGAACGATACCCTTTTGGTGAAATTTCAAAGCCAAGGCAGGGATGTTGGTGGGGATATGGACCTTAAAAAACAGTTCACGCTGTTTGTGCTGGACATTGATTACAATAACGTTTAAATACCATTTAAATAGTGAGTAAAGAAGGAAAAGTAATTCTACCTGATGGTGTAACACCGGAGCAGGTAGCCGCATGGAAAGAGCGCTACGGAGACGATAAGGTAAAAATGGCCGGTCTTCCCAAAGACGATGACGCTACCGATTTTCTGAATGTAATCTGCCGCGTTCCAGATCGAAAAACGGTTGCAGAGTTCGAAAAATGGATTGATCGAAGCCCGGACAAGGCAAAGGATATCCTGATTAACGCCTGCATACTCACCAGCAAGGAGGAGATTAAGGCCAACGATGGGCTTTACTTCGCCGCGGTGGATGCCGTGACCAAACTTTTACCGATTAGGAGCGCGATCATAAAAAACTTGTAAAAGGCTATCCACCCATTGACTTGGTGGACGATGGGGATAGCCTTACAAGGCAAAATGCCAACTACATAAGAAAGGGTAATGCGCTGATAAGTTTCTATCTGCACATACCCTTTCCTGAAGAGTTGGATGATGATGCCTGGATGGAGAAGTATAGGCAGGTAGAATACCTAGCTGAAGTTGGATTACTCGGAGTTAAGACAAACAGATGGGACAAGTTAACCTAAACAGCATTATTGCACGCTATCAGCACAGCTTTGGCTATGTGGCAGCCAACGTAGCCATGATTGCAGCCAACCGACTTTGGGGTAAACTTTACCCCATACCGTTGATCAGTAGACCCACCATAGCAGGAAGCGGCGATGAGGAAACTCAGCTATTTTCAGCAGGGGATGCCAGCTTTGCGGATATGCTATTCACCAACAATAAGAGCGGAAACACCTATGGTTTTGGCTCCTACAGCCTAAATGCATCCAACATTTTTTATGGTCAGGACGGCTGCTGTTTAGCCCCACCACCAATGGTAACCTTTAGCCGGAGCAAAAATGTTGTTCGCACGGCCATTGACCGAAGCGAAACCGAAGTAATTGAGCATTTCGGGTTAAAGCCTTGGTCGATTAAGCTACAGGGGATACTGATTGATCTTTCCGATCACCAATACCCTCAGCAGCTGGTAAGCAAGTTAAACCAAATGTTTAGCGAATGGGGAACCTACCAAGCAGAGGGGCAGCTGTTCCTTGATTTAGGCATCACCGATGTTTTTTTTGATGCTGATTTTGAGATATCGTTTGTTGAAGGGTTTGCCGATACGGTAAAGTTTACCGTATCGGCCATTTCAACGCAACCGGTAAACTTTACCGCGGTGGGCTATGTATAGGGAGCCATGCTGCAGGGTGAGAATAGGAACGGACGCAAAATACCTTGAGTTCAACTCCGTGAATAAGGTTGAGATTGAAGAAAGCGTAAAAACCCTTGGAAATAAGGCAACCCTTACCTTGCCGCGCAACTACAGCAAGTTTAGGGACAAAAGTATCCTTGATCTGCTTAAGTCCGGCGATCAGGTGAGCATCTGGCTTGGGTATGATGGCGATCCGCAGCAAGAATTCAAGGGCTACCTGCAGGAAATAGAGAGCGGTGCTCCGCTGGTGCTCCACGTGGATGATGAGTTTTATCCCTTTAAGCGCAATACCTTTAAAAAGGCGTGGAAAACAATAACGCTCAAGGAACTACTCCAGTTCGTTGCTCCAGGGCTGAAAATTGTTTGTCCGGAGGTTAACCTGGGCCAGTTTGAAATTGAGAATGCGTCAACATTCCGAGTATTGATTTCGCTCCAGGAGCAATACGGGTTTTACACCAGCCTAACCGATGGAACACTTACTTGCCTATGGCCATTTAAGGTTGGCATGTCTGAAAAGACACACACCTACACCTTCTACACGCCAACGGTAAAGAATAACTCCCTCAAATACCATAGGGCCGATGACGTAAAGGTGCACGTGAGGGCAACCTCCAACTTGCGCAACGGAAAGAAGCCTATTATGTATGAGACCGGGAGTAAGGAGCATGATTCGAGCCTTTTCGAAATAAAGATTCCTGGAGCGACCCTTGACGAGTTGAAAAAGTTTGCGGATGCCAAGCTACAGCAGCTTTGCTTCGATGGCTATAGTGGCACTATTTCTGGATTCGGTACACCCAGAACACACGCGGGAGATACAATTCAAATCGTCGATACCGAGGAACCGGATAGGCAAGGCAACTACCTCGTTGATTCGGTAAAGATCACCTACGATTTAACGCAGGGTTTTGAGCGCGAAAACACGTTAAGCTATAAGGTATGAGCATAGAAGCGGTAATAGCCTCAGCAATACGAAAGGCTGTAAGCAGCTCCATTCCGGTATTGGTTACCGAGGGTGTGGTTTTGGCGGTTGATCGCTCCGCCAGAACCTGCGATGTAGAGCGGGATGGGAAAACAGAATTGTTCGCGGTCAGGCTCAATGCTTTTTTGGAGGCAGGTGACGAAGTGATTACCATCTACCCCAAGATTGGCAGCAAGGTGCTGTGCGTAATGGTTGAAAACGACAAAACCGATACTTACATACTCGCCTCTACCGATATTGAGGAGGTAAGCGGAAAAATAGGCGGGATAAAGGTTGAGTGGACCATTGATGGCTTTGTCTTTAATGATGGACTTCTTGGCGGTATGGTTAAGCCTATGGAATTAAAGACTCAGCTGGATAAACTAACCGCCCGCGTTGATGGTATTATCAGCGCAATAACCAGCGGAGTTCCCATTGCCCAGGATGGAGGTATAGCCTTGCAGCAAACCATTGTAGCATCCCTGAATACACTTATCGATAAGGAAGATTTTTCGAGGATCGAAAACGAAAAGGTAAAACACTAATGAAGCGCAACGGAATACTGATTGGTGAAGATGGTGATCTGCTTATTGGAAATGGCAGCCTTCTGGTTGGCGATAGCAATGAACAGCACGTGGATGCCATTATATCCGCAAGCAAGGGCGAGTTTAAGGAGTTTCCAGCATTGGGTGTTGGCGTCGTAAACTACCTCAAAAAGCAGAGTGTAAGCCTGGAGTCGATCAAGCGCGAGATTACCGTTAACCTAAAGGCTGATGGCTATAAGGCCAACGGCTTTAGCATAACCAGCACCGGCGAGTTTAACCTAACATTTGAGTGAAATGATAACAAAGGAAATTTTAAAAAGTATTTGTCCCAGGACCCGTTTGATCACGGTTGCCCAATACGTCTCTTCGCTAAACCTATTTATGGCGAACTTTGAGATTAGTACCCCGCTCCGAATAAGGCACTTTATCGCTCAGCTGGCGCACGAAAGCGGCTCGTTTCAATACGTTCGCGAGATTGCAAGCGGTAATGCCTACGAGGGGCGCAAGGACTTAGGAAACGTAAACGCTGGCGATGGGGTGAAATTCAAGGGCCGGGGGCTTATCCAAATCACCGGTCGCGCCAACTACGAAAAGTGCAGCCTAGCCCTGTTTGGCGATAGGCGCCTGCTGGATAATCCCGAGCTGCTTGAGCTTCCGGATAACGCTGTAAAATCCGCTGCATGGTTTTGGCAATCACACGGGCTAAATGCCCTAGCCGACAAGGACGATATTAGGGCCATCACCAAAAGGATTAATGGTGGGTATAACGGGCTTGTCGACCGTATGGCCTTCTACGATATTGCTAAAACTAGTATTTAAAACCGTCACACCATGAAAAAGATAGTTCAACGCTTTAGAGCCAAAACCCCTCTACTATTTCGGCGTGTCCGAAATGTGTCGCTGGCCATTTCGGGAGCATCTACCGCAGCGGCCGTATTCTACAGCCAGCTACCGGTTGAGATGGTCTCTTTTGTCCCAGCATGGTTCATAAAGGCCTTCGCCATTACCGGTATTGCTACAGCATTCCTGGCACAGCTAACTAAGGTGGACGCGAGCGTATGAAGTGGCGCTGGTTGTTAGCCCTTGTGGTGCTCCTTGCCGGGGTACTTGCGGGTTGGAAGCTAAAGCCAACCCCAGCCCCCTACCCGGTGACCGTAACCAAAACGGTTACGCTGCCCGGTGATAGCATACCCTACCCCGTAGCCGTGGCCGTGCCTATCCCGCGCGACAGCGTGGTGATCGATACCCTTTGGCGCGACGTGGACACGGTAGCCATTCTCCGACGGTTCTTTACGCAGTATACCTACAACGACACCATTCGCGACAGCTCGTTTGTGGCAATACTTCGGGAGGTTGTGGCGCAGAACCAAATTGTGGAGCGGCAGCTATCGGTTCAAAACCTAAGGTCAACCGCGGTGACCTATACCACTACCGTTGAAACGCCACCGCCGCGCTGGTATGTCGGGGGATTTGCAAGCTACGGCGACCAACCATCGGCCGGTATTACGCTACTATACGCACGAAAAAATAACGCCGTTGGCATTACCGCCGATCCGTTTAACCGGAGCGCTGGGGTAGTGTGGCTTCACGCAATACGATAGATGAACGCAGTAAGGGTAGAACCAGGACAAAACCTGCTCGACTTGGCCGTGCAGCACTACGGCACGGTGGAACAGGTGCTCAGCCTAGCGCTTGCCAACGGGCTTAGCCCCACCCAAGCGCTGGTCGCGGGTGAGGAGGTGTCCGTTGGCTTACCGGTGAACAGGGCCGTGGCCAGCCTTTACGCCGTGAACGGCATTAAGCCGGCTACCGCCATTACCCAAGCCGAGGAGCTGCAAACGATTTCCGATGAGGGAGTTGAGTTTTGGGCAATTGAGGAAGATTTTATTATTAGCTAGACTATGGCACGAACGATAGCACAGATTAAAACAGAAATTACCACGGCCTTTACGGCGGACGAAACGGTGGCTGCCCGGTATGGCTTTACCAAGGGGGTGGCCTTTGAGGATACCTTCTCCAAGGTTAGCCTGGAGAGCATCCTGTTTTTCGTGGTGGCCGCGGCCATGTGGACGCTCGAAAGCCTTTTCGACATCCATAAAAAGGAGGTGGCCGAGTTGCTTGATACCAAAAAGCCGCACCGCCTCAAGTGGTATCGCGATAAAGCCCTTGCCTTTCAGCTGGGGCGGTCGCTGGAGCCAGACACCGACACCTACGCCGAACTAGTGGACAGCGAAAGGGTAGTTCGGTACGCCTCCGCGGTGGAGTATCAAGGCCGCCTTTACATCAAGCTGGCCAAGGGCAGCGGCGATAAGCAACCGCTCAGCGGAGCCGAGCAAACCGCCGTTACCGCCTACTTTTCAGAGATTAAGGACGCGGGGGTAGTGCTGGAGGTGGTGAACGAGCCCGCCGATCACATGCGGCTGTCTATGGACATATACTACGACCCGATGGTGTTTGCCCCCTCTGGGCTTCGCCTGGACACCGGGGAGGACGCGGTGCGCAACGCCATAAAAAGCTATTTGCAAAACTTACCGTTCAACGGGGAGTACCGAAACTCCGCACTGGTGGATCGGCTTCAGGCGCTGGACGGGGTGGTTATCCCGGAGCTGCGCGAGGCCTTGACGGTTTCCGATGCCGATTACCAAGCAGCCACAGGTGCTAAGCCATGGACAGGCATACAGGCCAAGTCGCTCCCGGTGTCTGGTTACTACAAAATATACGAGGAGAGCAACCTCGTGCTGGCCTTTAAGGCTTACCAAACCATTGAGAGCGTATGAGCAAGGTTTATGAGGTTGACTTTAAACGGCTGGTGGTGCTTTTGCTGCCGACCTTCCTGCGCAAGCCCCTGCTGTATGCGCTGCTGAAGGCAATGGCACGGCCAGTGGTTAGCACCCATACGGCCTTTATGGCTGCACGTCGACAGGCGCTCTACAAAGCTAACCACACCGGGCAGGTGTGCTACCTGCGCGGCTGCCTAAACGATGCCTTCGACGCGGAGCAACGCCGGTTATACATATCCGACGCCGAATCCCTGGGCTGGTGCATTCTCTATAAAAAAGAAACTTTTCCCCCTGAAGGGAAGGGCAAGCCGATTATCCTCACCGTTGGTGCCAAGCAAAGCAAAACGCTTGTATTTGCCGACGGTAAAGGTGCCCGGTTTGTTTCCAAGCAGGGAAGCGTGGGCGCAGTTGGCGCTGACTTTGCCGTAATGGTGCCCATGGCCCTTCGCGGCCGCATTGACGAAAGCCGCATTGTATCGCTGGTGAACTTTTACAAGCTAGCCAGCAAGCGCTACATGATTCAATACTTTTAAAAAATGGTGCAATGAACAGAATAGACTTACTCAAGTACCCGCAGTTTCCCATGAGCTCGGAAACGCTGGCCTTTCTTCAGGACATGGTTACGCTCACGGCCAAGCTATCCAGCATTGGCGGTAACACCTACATTCTTGAGGGGTGTGAGCTGTTGTCGGGCAATAGGGTGAGCCCAGGAACGCTGGTGATTAACGGAGAAGTGCTGCCCTTTACCGGAGGCCTAACCACCTCCAACGTAAGTATTCAGGAGAGCAAGGATAGCGTTCAGGTGTATGACGAAACCTACGCCGACCTATACATGAACAGGACGGCTGTGGCCTCTACTGGCAGCGGCTCAATTCCGTGGAGCAGCTTTCAGCGCCTGCCCAGCCTTGCGTCCATGGCGCAGAGCCTTGCCAGCTTGGATACCGCCCTTACCGGGCACATTACCGACCACACCGTGGCGTGGGATAAGGTTAGCGGTAAGCCTGCAACTTTCTCTCCAGCGGCGCATAATCACGCCTGGTCTGCTATTTCGGAAAAACCGACCACCTTCCCGCCATCGGCGCACAGCCACGCGGCTGGACCTGTTTTTATTGGATGGACAAATTGGCAAGGGGGTCCGGCAAACCCGCAGGGTGATGGCATGATCCAGGTAGTAGTAACCAAAATTCAAGAGGGGTGTTACAAAATAACGCACAACCTTGGGCATGTGCGCTACATTGTTCTTGGAGGATCAGGAGTTAATTCGAAGGTGAGTATTCGCTCGATGTATGACATCAATGCGAACGACTGCATGATCGTGTGCTCTGACGACGGGAGCGCAAATGACTGTAACCTCTACTTTACTATCATAACCATGTAGGAGCAAGACCATTTTCCTGAGGTCAGGAAAATGATAGCACCATACTTTACCAAAATAACAATGTAATGGCTGTTACTGATAAAAATCAAATTAAAGCCTGGTTTAAGCGCGGTTTAAAACCGCTTGCAAGCCAGTTTGAAGCGTGGCTGGATAGCTACTGGCACAGGGAGGATGCAATACCCACCTCTTCCGTAGATGGGCTAAACGAGATCCTTATCCGTAAAATGGATAACGATGCTGCCGCGGCCATGATTACGGAGGCGATTGGTAACATCTCGCTACCGGAGGGCACCTTAGAGGCGAAGGGTATTGTGAAGTTGTCTAATACTCCCGGACAATCGGATGCTGAGGCCGCAACGCCCAAACTCGTGGGGATGATGAGCGAATCGGCGGTGAACGCCTTTCGTGGCGAGGTATATACCCGCTCGGAAACCGACGGAGTGGCTGCTACCAAGTCAGCGGAGGTAGCCACCGCCCTGCGCGATGGGGTGCCGGCAGAGGGTGATACACTCAAGAAGCTGCATGACCTCATCAGCTTGCTCCAAAGCCTAGTTTCCTCCGACGATGTGAACCTCGATACGGTAAATGAAATTGTGACTTTCATCAAGAATAACAAGGACGTCATCGACACCATTGCCACCAATAAGGTAAACGTTGCCGACATTGTAGACAACCTTACTAGCAGCGATACCAACAAGCCACTTTCGGCCAACCAAGGGAGAGTGCTCGCGCAGCTGCTTTCCTCTACCTCCAGCACCATACGCTTGGCGGTTGGCTTCTCGGTATCTACCGAGGCAGTGACCTACTTTCCCGCAGCGGCCACGGTTAGTAAGCTCTCGTGGAATGCCGCCGATATTGCCACGGTGCAGGTAAGCGTGGATGGAGGCGCGCTATCACCCGTAACTAGCGGTGCAGCCATAAGCCTTGTGGTGGCCAGCGGGGCACCGCTGCTGCTGAAAATTACTTACGCTTCCGGAAAAACCACCGGCAGCATACTGTTGAACGGAACCTATAATTAACAAAAGTATGGAAGCAACTATTGATAAAACAAAAACATTCTCCGAGCAAGCGCCGGAGGTGCAACAGGCCCTTGTAGCGGCATTCTATGGCGCTGCGCTGTTTGAGCCAAACGAGGCTGTTAAGCAGGAGGTTGCAGCCAACGGGCAGCTCGGGCAGGAAGTAGCCATTGCGGAGGCCTCGCGTAAAACAACCTTCGACGTGTTCGCACGCCCAAGGCTGCTGGTGGTGACCTTTGACGGGTTTACCCTGCTGGCAGAGCGCGTTTACATTGATGCGTCTACCTGCTGGAGAATGGACAGGGAAGTATTTACCTTAATTGAGGAGGAGCAGTAACATGGCCTACGCATTAGACTTTCAAAGGGTTTGGATAAACACCAATACTAACTACTGCTACGTTGATAGCTGGGGAGGCGATGACCTTACCGGCAACGGAACCAGCCAGAAGCCTTTCGCATCGATAAACAAGGCGAACTCCACCATGGTCTCCGAGATTGTCTGTAGAGGGGTATTCTCAGAACAGGTCTCCTCCATCAAAAGATTTATTGCCGACAGGTTTGGCGAAGCGCTGTATGACGGCAAGGGACAGTACACAATTGTAGGTGGAATTCTTGGATCCAACGTTAATGTAGAGAAGAATGGTTTAATTTATCTCAATTCGCTAGCGAGTAGCGGGATTGCCTATGGCGCTATCCATGGAAGCGTAGTCATTAACGTTGTTGTTGCGAATATTCTTGACGCAGCCACAATGGATATCCACAAGTTTTCGGTTATTCGAGCCGTGAAAATGGTGAACCAAAATGAGGTTGCGGTGCAGGTTAACGGGGTTATCAACAATCTGTATTTGGATATGCCAAACGCGGTGAGGCGAAACCTCGCCACAATGGTGGTCAGCAGATGTCTCTACGATAACTGCCGCATTTACCTTGATGTAAACGCAACGCTCGCGGCCAGCAGCAAGATGGACACCTGTCTTTTTCGGGCTAGTTGCACGTTTTGGGCGCGCAGCGCAGACGGTAGCGCGGACATTCGCATTGATGCCGATGGCCAAACCGCTGCCCAGAAGTATGCAGCCGTGCAAAGCTGGTTCAGCAATGGCGCAGCTGCCACTGGCTACTCCAAACTGCCGTGGGTTGCTTGCCAAATTACCGACAACCGCATTGTGAACGCTCCGGACGGGGTAACGGATGGCTACGCCCTCGACTATAGCCTAATTTACGGAACAAAGGAGGCGCAGCCCGCCTGCTGGATGGACGGCGGCAAGCACATTGGCCCATTCCCCCCGGCAGTAAAAATTGACTTTAAGGAAACCGCCAACCTTACCGCCTCCCCCTATGAGGTAGAGGTAAGGCCAACAGATAAGCTAACCATTGCCAACGGTAGGGTTAGCCTGAACCCTGACTTTTCCGGAGCCGTGCTGTACTCCAAGGCCATGCCCATGCCCGGAAATTACGTAAACTTCAATGGGGTTAACGTTCCCTTTGTATGCAACAGCGGAACGAGAGGCGTTTTTCTAACGCCAGCGGAGCTGCTCAGCCTAGAGGAGGCAGCTAAAGTAGCGGTAACAGTTGGCGGTGTAGCGCTGGAAAACAATAAGGTTTACGTTGTGAAGTGTGATGACGGTACTTACGTAAGTTACCGCGGGTTTGTATACACGCAGGGAACTGTGATTACGGGGTATGACAACACCTCGCAAGCAACTCTAGGTGGCGCTGGTGCAGCCTATCTTTACCCTATCCGTCGCCCAGTGGTGTTCTCAACCGTTCAGGTGAAGGTGTGGGAGAATGGTAGCCTGCCCGCCGATTTCTTAACCAATGACGCCGCCTACCCTTACCTAACCTCCCCCGCGATGAGTACACCGGGCGATAAGGCTATGGAGACAGGGCTAAGGTGCCTTAGGGTGGGCAATATACCGGCTGGCGCAATAGACGTAGGCACGGACGGCAGGCCGCTCACGAACGCACACCCGGAATACTACTCCGCTGCCAACACCGGCCGGTTAAAGTTTCCAATCCGTGCATCGTGGGTAGCGCTAAAAATTACGATTAACTCAATATTTAACCAACAATGATGCTGCTGGGCACAAGCTTGGGCGTAACTACGCCATCCGTAAGAGCTAGGGATGAGGGTTCGCTGGCCTTGCTTGGCGCAAGCCTAAGCGTAGCCACCCCCTCGGTAAGGGGAAGGGATGAAGGTTCGCTGGCCTTGCTTGGCGCATCGCTTGGTATTACCATAGGGGATGTTCCGACGGGTGGTTTTGTCCAGGTAACTGATCTGATTAGCGGAGCCTGCACGCTGACGTCTACCGGGTAGAGCAGTATTGAATTGTTGGGGAAAAAGAAGCCCCTGTCTTATACCAGCGTATCTCACGCGCTAATAATTAAAGGTGCTAACACACCACGACAGAGGCTAAGGCCTTTGTTCGGTGTGTTAGCACCTTTTTATTTTAGACTTTGAGATGGTGCAAAGATTCAAAACAATGAACAAAAAGAATTACACATCCGCGCCGCTCCCGTTTATGGGGCAAAAGCGGAGGTTTGTAGGTGAGTTTAAGCGTGCGCTTAGGGAATTCCCGGAGGGAGTCGTATTTATTGACCTGTTTGGCGGTAGCGGGTTGCTGTCCCACATTGCCAAGCAGGAGCGCCCCAGCGCAAGAGTGGTATACAACGACTTTGATGGCTACACTGCGCGGATAAGCAATGTGGAAAAAACAAACAGAATTCTACAGAAGCTGCGGGTTATTGTTGCCGATATTCCTACGGATAAGAAGATTCCAAAGGAGGTGTGCTCCCGAATTTTCAGCGTATTGGAGGAAGAGGAGAAGGGTGGCTGTGTTGATTATGTCACACTTTCGTCATCGCTGCTCTTTTCAATGAAGTATGCGACAGGGTTGGACGAAATGAGGAAGTCTACGCTTTATAACTGCGTGCGCAAATCCGATTATACAGCAGTAGGTTACCTAGACGGAGTTGAGACGGTTTGCAGCGATTACAGCCTGCTGTTTGAGCAGTATAAAAACCAACCAGGTGTGGTGTTCTTTGTAGACCCGCCCTACCTTTCAACGGAAGTAGGCGTTTATAGCTGCTGCTGGAAGCTATCCAACTACCTTGATGTGCTCAAGGTGCTGCGCAATACCTCCTTTTTTTACTTCACATCAACCAAAAGCAATATTGAGGAGCTGCTGCAGTGGGTAGAGCAAAACTTAAACTCCGAAAACCCGCTGAGCGGAAGCACCAGGTGTTTGTTAACGGCCTACACGGGCAATAATGTCACCTTTACAGATGTGATGCACTACAAGGTAACAACGACCAGTCTACCAGTTGAGATTAAAACAACGTATAAAAGTCGTTTAATTCGTTTTAAACGATATTTAAACTACACTTGTGTGTGTAGAAAAAGTGCACAATTCGTTTTAGATTTGTGCACTTTTTGTTTTGGCGATTATACATCCCATAAAACCAAAAAAGCCCAAGACACATGCTTGGGCTTTTCAGTTTTCGAAGAAATATTTCGACTTACTTTGTTTCCTTTTTATTATTGGTATAGTTCTCATTCAGACCAACAATTACATCTTTGGTAATATTTAGCCCCTTGTCGGCAAAGAGCACTGGACCACCAAAACTATGGCTTACAACGAAACTGTATTTCTTATTCTGATTATAAACAACCAGATACTCCATAATACTATTAAGGACGTTGCGATTCATAACCTGTTCTTCTTCACCAAGTTCGTTACGAAGTTGCTCGCGCAACTGGTAAATCTCCTGCTGTTTTACTTGCAAACCTTGTTGCATCTGTTCTGCCTGCGAGCGGGTAACTAAGCCCTTTTGAACCTTATCTTGAAATTCTCCGGCTTCCTTTTCAAAGGACTTCGCCTTTACATTAAATTGAGCCTCTTTCTCCTTACCCTTCTTTTCCAAGTCAGCCTTTAGATCGGAAAACATGTGATAATTGCTAATTAAGCTATCGATTTCAACATAAACCACCTCACCTGCTTTAGCAGAAAAGTTTCCGGTAGTATCCGCTTGGCTCAGCGAAGAGTTGCCCGCTTTACCCGTAAAGTAAAGAACATAAAGGACAACAACTGCTACTGCAAGTAAAATGTTACTGATTAGTGATACTTTTTTCATGGGAATAAATTTGTTTTAACTTATTGGCTTTACTTTTAATTACAACACATCAAGATTCTCATTTCGCTGCAAATAACCTCCTGCATAAAACAAGTGAAAAATCCTTACATTAATCACCTAGGCTATACACTACAACTAAACTTTCGACGTGATTACTACTAAAAACAGATCTCAAGCGATAATTGCGGAGACAATTACTGATGCAAAAATAGACGATTACAGATGAAAGACAAGTTTAGAACAAACTTTTTCCAAATTAAATTAAAATTCGGGGCAAGGAACCGCTGCCCACTTCTTTTTTGCTGTAATTGCAAATTCGTAAACCAAAGAAATTTCGTGAGATCCACCGGTCTGATAGCCTAGTTTTGAGATAGTAGCATCGTAACTATACCCAACTTGGAAACCATTCATTCGATAACCCACCATAAAGACCATGGCATCGCTTCCTGGCATTTTCTTAAAGAAAGGTATACCTCTATACCACACACCAGCAATTAATGGTTTTCGATACCAATAAAGACCCATGTCGAGCTGTTTAAAGTCCGCCTGTTGTTTGTAGTGAAAAGCAAACGACACACTTTCGTCGGCAGGGCGAAACTGTATACCGGCTAAAACCAGCCGCATTCCTCCATATACAGACAACCGAAGGGGCGCCCTGGCCGTATTTCCAGTGAACGATCGATTAGGCTCCAACAAATGATCGACTGTGGCGCCAGACCAGAATACGCTATTGAAAACGATTAGAGACGAGGAAGCATCCACATCCTGCACGCCATCCTTGCCTGGAAAGGGATTAACGGACGAACCGGGATTAGGGCTGGACGTTAACTGATCACCAAAAATGAGCTTTGAATAATCAATTGACCGTTGGGTAAAATAAAAGCCTACCCCCGGTCGAAGATTCCACTCCGGACTGATTTTTATAAGATAAGAGTATGCCAGTCCAAGATTCGTTAAACTTAACCGCGAACTACCTGCCACATCGCGCATAAAGTAAAACCCTACGCCGGAGTTAAAGAGTGGAAAATTCCGATCATAGGCAGCCGACAGTGTGACAAATTTTCCCGGAATTGCAGCCCACTGGTCTCTAAAATTTAAACTAAACCGGCTATCTCTAACCCCTCCAGCAAAAGAGGGAGCCAATAACATTGGAGTAGAATAAAACTGAGAGAACTGTGGATCTTGTGCCATGGCCCTCGTTCCATTGAAAAAAATGGAAATCAAAGCAACGAGCACGACCATGTATATCCTTAACCAATGTATTTTCTGTATGACCAATAATTTTTTCATTTGAAAATAGTAATGCAAGTCTAAAATTAATAGTTTTTTTTTAATTGTTTAGCGAATTAATGTTACATCACCAATTTTCTCAAATGATTGTCCATTCGTAAAGCGCCCCACTGCCTTCCAAACATAGACATCTGGATCGCACAACTTTTCCTTATAGTAACCATCCCAACCAATCTTAACATCCTTACTCTCAAAAACCTGCTCTCCCCACCGGTTATATATCCGTAATATATAAACGCTTACACCTTCCCACACTGGATGAAACACTTGATTTTGGAAATCAACATCCGAGTAAGCACCACCAGTAGGTCCGGTGATATTTGGAGTAAACGCATTGGGATAAGCTAGTTTACCCTGTCCTATTACCCGCACAGCAGCGGTTATTGTGGTATCGTCTACACAGTTCCCTTCGTTAGGATCTGTCCACACCGTCAACTTTACGTCATATGCACCAAGTTTCGAGTAGCGATGAACAGGATCTTTGTCGTTACTGGAACTTCCAGCATCATCAAAATCCCATTGATATCGGGAAGAAAACTTCGATGTATTGAAGAAGTGAGCATCGGCCTCGGGCAAAAGCAATTCTTCAGGATTAATTTTAAAGTCGGCGATTGGATTTTGGAAAGCCCTAAGGGTATTATACTTATAGGCAAGACCGCCATCACCAAAAACAGTGAGCTTCGAATTGTAATACCCCGCAGTTGTATACGTGTGTATTGGTTCTGACTCCGTAGATGTATTACCATCACCAAAATCCCATTCAACACGATCGAAGTATGACGAGTTGTTATAAAAATGCACTAAGAAAGGTGCACAAGCAGAAGAAGCATCCGAAGTATAAAGGGCAATAGGTTGAGCAGGCAAGAGATATACAAAGCGGTGAACGGAATCCTTACAACGTCCATTGTCTGATTCAAGAATTACTTCATACCTAAAACCATCAGCCTTAAGTCCCCACTTAGTGTAAGTATACGTCCCCAAATCCTTTACATTCCTGACCTGACCATCGCCCATGCTCCATTTATAGGTCCAGCTGGCAGCTGCAGGTTTAGTCAGATTAGTAAAACCAAAGGTTGCATCTGGAAATATCTTTAGTGGAGGAACAATCTCAAAAGCAGCAATCGGTGCAGCATAAACGGTCACATTCACAGTTGTATCGTGTGCACAGTTATACTGACTCTCAGCACTTAATTTAACAGCAAAAACCCTATCACTCTCCGTATTATTTACAAAACGGTGTGTTGGATTTTCGATACCTGTTAATTGGCCATCGTCAAAATTCCAGGTGTAATAGTAAGCATTCAAACTTGTATTTGCCAAAGTTACGGTCAACGGATTACACCCTGGTGCGATAGGGTTAAAAGCCGCCCTAACCATTGGATAGGTATATACCATTTGCGATGTACTATCCTTGCAACCATAGGCCGTTTCGGTATTTAACTTTAGTAAATAACCAGCAATATCGGACGATACATTTTGATATGGATGAATAATATTGCCTGCATTGGGAGTTATCAAATCGGGTGTACCATCACCAAAATCGTAAGTATAGGTCAACCCCGTTCCCTTCGAAATATTCTGAAGTTCAAAGTTGAACGGAGCGCAAGCAACCGATGGGCTAACAAACTTAAAGCCAGCAAAAGGCTTTGGATAAACAGTAATTAATTTCTTAATAGAATCGACGCATCCATGTTCCGAAGTAGCTGTAAGCGTAGCTTCATAATCCTTATTTAATGTGAAACTATTATTAAAATAGATTGTGGATGGATTCGGATCAAGCGTACTCACCAAGTTCCCAAAATCCCACTTATATGTAGCTGTTCCATTGTAAGAATTAGTTGTATTCGCAAAATTTACAGTAAGAGGCTGACAACCTGTACTATTTAAGTTAAACCCGGGATATACACGCGGATATACATTTACCACTTTGGTAACTGTTGCATTACAGGTGGGATCTCCCGTATAGTACGTTTGTAACGTTAATATATCGGGTTGGAGCGATGGTGGTGCAATGGTGGGGTTAGTTAGCGTAATAGTGCCGGGACTCCCAACATTAGAAAAAGGTGGATTGCCATTTACCTTCCAACTATAGCCGTAAGAAGATGAAACCGTTAGGTTTTCCAGATTAAGAGTGAGCGGTGAGCAACCGCCCCTAGTATTGAGCGCAAAATCGGCCTCCACTAGAGGATGTACTGTAATATTTGTTTCAAGCGAGTCGCGACAACCAAAAACGGTCTCTACAACGAGTTTCATAGGGTATACTACATCACTAACAGTGCTACTATTGACAAATCTATGCAACAACGGATTCTCATCCCTAGCAGAACTACCATCCCCAAAGGTCCAGAAATAGGAGTCGGGCTTAGTGACCGATCCAGTGAGCACTGACGCGTTTGAAAAGGTAAGGTCAAAAGGATTACAGCCTGTCTGAGACAGTGGGGTAAAAATAGCATCCACCTCAGGGTAAACCTGAACCATACGAACCATTTTTTCGTTGCAAACAGGATGGGTATTGCCCACCGTAAGAGTGAGTGGTATGTTTTGAACAGCACCAGTCTTGTTTTCATAGAAATGCCTAAATACTGATGTGACGCTATTCGTGGTGGAGTCTGTAGTTCCATCGCCCTGCCAATCCCAATTATAAAAAGAATTTCCGCTCCACAGTTTATTATCTACATTAAACGACAGCGGTGAGCAGCCAAATACTTTGTCGATAGCAAAATTGGGATCAACCTTGGCATACACAGTCACAGGAAGGTCTACATCATCTTTACATCCAAAATCAGAAAGAGCAAATAATTTTGCAGTGTAAGTAACATCAACACCAGTGGTATTCACGTACTCATGGATGGGGTCTTTAGTGACAGAACTCCCGAAATCTCCGAAATCCCAATTAAAAATAGTGGCCGTAGAATTTCCATTGTAGGTAAAGCCAACTAACAGTGGGGTACAACCAGCTAACTGATCTCGTACAAAACTTGCATGAACTTCAGGATAAACGGTAATCGGCCTGGTTAGAATGCTTGTACATCCGCCCTCGTTGGTAAGCGTGAGCGTTAGGTTGGGAGTTATAGGAGCAACGCTAGGCGGTGCATTTAAATATGTATGTGAGTGATCGCCAGTAGTGTTACTAAGAGCAGTTCCATCGTCATAATTCCAACTGTAGTTGGTTAAAAGACCACTTCTAGAGTTGTTGTCGATTAATATTTTAAAGGGAGAACAATAGCGAGGAGTGTCTACCGAAAAATCGGCCTTAATTAGAGAATAAATGGTCAAGGCCCTAGCAACCGAATCCTTACAACCACGTGGTGTGGTAAGCACGAGGCTTACATTTGGATTAATGGAAGAGTATGTAAGATTGGTGTAAGTATGCAGCGGATTATCCAAACTGTAGGTTCCACCATCGCCAAAGGCCCAAGAGTAGGTCACGGGGTTTGTGGTTGTGGACGATCCAAATTGAACAGCGTGAGGTGTGCAGAAAGCGGTGTCAGGAGGAAGAGGAAGAGGAATTCCGGCATGAACCTCGGCATAGGTGGTTACCTGCTTGGTCATGGACGAAATACACCCATCACTATTGGTTACTGTTAGTGTTAGATTATTTACGATATCGGCAGTAGAAACAGGATTTAAATTATTGTAGGTCAATGAATAGTTTCCCGGTGCAGTTGGACTAGCAGGCTGCGGTCCAGCACCAAAGTTGGACAGGGTCCAAGTGTTAATTTGGCCTGTAGCCTTATTGGTAAAACCTACAGTCAACGGAGAACACCCCGCTGCCTTATCGATGTCGAAATCGGCCTTAATGTAGGCAGACACGGTTATGACTTTAGATGCGGTATCCTTGCAACCAAAGGGGCTGGTTGCTATAAGTTGCATAGTATATGGTGTATTTATGGAAGCCAGATTGGTATATTTATGCGAAACTGGATTTGTGTTTGCCATGTTCTCCGTTACCCCATCACCATATTCCCAAAGGTATGTATCGGCGGTGTTTGTGGTAGAGGTGTTTGTAAAATTAACCGTTTTAGGGGAGCAATGTGGGAGAGCATAATCGTCGGTAAACGCCGCATTCATACTAGGGTATACCAGAATATCTTTTGTGTAGATTGCGGCACATGCGTCGGCATTCTTCACAAGCAACTCTACATGATAGGTTATGGGAAGTGCCGTATTATTCTGAAAGGTATGTGGGTAAACCCCGCCAATTTTTGGATCGGGGAACGTTATTGAAGCGTCGGTATCATAAATCTCATAAGCAGAGCCATCCCCAAAGTCCCACCGCCAGTATGCAACGCCAATGGAATTATCCTTAAAGTTCACGGTAAGCGGTGCGCAGCCAACCACCTTATCGGCAGAAAAATTGGCCTCGAGCTTAGTGGAAACGGCTACCGTTATAAAAGCAGAATCTCTCATTTCACAAGCCCCCTCTACAATTACCTTGTACTGCGTAGTTAACTCAGGATTAGCAAAGGGATTAAAAATAGTATCGTTGCTAAGTTTAATACCTGGAGTCCACTTAAAATTGGTTCCACCAGTAGCAAACAGTTGAACAGGCACTCCATAGCAAGTTTTCAAAACATTGGCTGCGGTACCCGCCACCACCGCCGCAATCTTCAGTTCATTATAATCGGAAAAGTAACCATACATACAGCCAGTTCCACCCCCTCCATTAACAATTCCAAGGTGGAACAGATCTTCTGTATTTCGTAATAAATGCTGGGTTTGAGTAATTTGAGCAAGTGTAAAAGGGCCAAACCGAGCGGCCTTCCATTTTGTTACAGGGCCAGGCACCGTTAGGAAGGCTAGCGGATTAAACAGCGCTGTAGCAGCGGCAGCGCTTCCATCCAACTCGAACTTGCCCTCCGCTCCATCTCTCACCATAAGGTTGATAAAGAAACTCTGGGAGTTGGCACGGGTAAAGGCAACTTGGGTACTTCCCGTACATATATTTATTGGGGGTAGTATTGCACCACCTTGCTCACAACCAAAACCACCAATATGAAAGACATATATTGGATGCGTAATATCCGAGGTAATCCGCATAGTGGCTTGTGGATCGGGAAAGGGCACATACTGCTGTTGGCCTGCGTTGAGAGTATAGTTAAGAACAGTTGCCCCATATCTTACGGTCACATTGGTACCATCCACCGTGGCAGTAATATAGATATGATCCTTAGTTGTCAGTTGGCTACGAATGGCTATATAATCCCATCCAATAATACTAGTTGGCACGAGCTGGTCTCCTACAACATCATAACATCCACCCGTGGTGTGGTTAATTGAGTCATCTTTTAGCGTAATGGCAATGGGTTTGCTTGAAGTAACCTTAGTCCCACCAATATGCGCTGCAGCAGTAATACCTTTGGCTTTCGGAAAAACAGAAAATGTTTGTCCACGATTCAATATTACTGAATAGGTAGACCCTGCAGTGATTACAGTATTTAACAACCCATAAGCGGCATCTATAGGAGGCGTAATAGAAACAACGGTTCCGTCTTCGGTTGCCACTATATCTATGGCCGAATAGGCAGGCGGATTGTGGGCAACATTGGGTGTTTGGTTCTGAAATGGCGTGTAGAATTCCGTCCCAAGCGCGTTTTTCCCTTTTAGTGCCCAAATATCAGAATTGTTCAGATTTCCAACTTCATAATAAGCCGTAATAACGTTGGTTGAAGTAATGTGTAGACCTATATTATTAATCCCACTAGCATTATATGCTTTATTCTCAATCACATTGGCCTCGCCTGGCTCCCCTGCCACGGCAGGAACTTTTCGAACAAATGGAGCCATATCAACGCTTTGTGTAGTATTTGGCAACATATTCACCACAATATCTTTAAATCCTCCAGGATTCAAAGTAGGATGAAACTGATTGGCAGGCATACTAATAGTAACCGTTGCGGGGAAAGCCATTGTTGAAAGACGGAAATTCGCAGGAACCCCGCCTGGAAAGTTATGTGCCCACGTAATTTCGGGAACCACAAACCAAAAATCCTTATCCGTTTGACCAAACGACCGTAACGAGCTACCAAAAAATAAGAAGAGAAAAATAGAGAAAATTATTTTCCCAATGCTATTTGAAATACCTACCCTATTCATGATTTTGTTATTAAAAGCAAGATTCAACTCACAAATGCAACTTGGGTTAACTGATTATATGTTAAGAGGGGAGAGATAAACCCTAGCCTTTTTCTAGGCCGACTGTTAAGAATATCTTCGACCCACTGAACCTGCTCTTGTGTTATCGTTTTAAAGTCCGTTTTCTTCGGGAAATACTGCCTTACCAAGCGGTTTGCATTCTCGTTAGCGCCGCGCTCCCAGCTGTGGTATGGCCGTGCAAAGTAAAAATTTATTTGCAACTTTTCGGCAATAACCTGATGTGCTGCAAACTCCTTTCCATTATCAGCGGTAATAGTGTGCATTTGGTGTGCCAACGGGGATAGCGCCTCCACTGCAGCAGCGGTAACC
>NZ_FMYP01000034.1 GCF_900096565.1 Williamwhitmania taraxaci | reverse complement strand
CAGTAATCCTGCCAAAGTGAAACCTTTTTCAACCCGTGTATGGGCGTTCCGGTAAGCATAGTAAAGGTCTTGCCGCACGTTTTGCACTTGGAGCGCTGCCTCCCATTGAACATGCTGTGCTTAATGATCCTGCTGCTCGAGCAGTGGGGGCAGACTTTCGCCTCCCCCAGCTGAGCCGTAAGTGATGCATCCGTATTTTTCAGCTCCCGCATTACCGTAACGCGCTCTTGTTCTGTCAACTGTTTTGCGAGTTCTCGGATTTGTTCAATTATTGTCATATCATAGAGACTTTCCACTAAGATAAGCAAATTTTTGCAACAACATTATCACTGAATAGAGCCAACCAAATTAAAAAAGAATTGGAAGTTAGCATTAAGCCTTCCCTATTTAGGTAGCGGAGAGGACGTGGATACGATCGAGAGCAAACAATGTAGCATTAGCTATCAAGAAGACGCCCGTTCTTTTAACACAGTGGAGTACAAGAGTCCCATGGCTGAAAAGAAAACCAATGACTCAAACACGTAGTTCTTTCTAAAACACAAACGAACTAGTTCTATTTCTGGACCTTTGAGGTTAACGGGTATTTTAGGTTTTTCATTCCGATTACCCTTCCTCTTACAGTTCCAACCTTAATGGGCGATTCAATATAAATTGGAATTTTATTATCGTCGTCGGTAACCCATAGCGTTAACTCTTCTTTACCACTAAAGACAGATCCTTTTACAAGGCCAATCCCAAACTTCAAACAACGAAAACGTCCCAATCCTTTCACATCAATCTCCTCCTTACCTTGATAACGGTATAATACAGTATACAGTTCGTCGTCGAGTGCTAACGAAATTGGGAACTTCTGATTAATCTTAGCGCTTGAATAATCGATATTCCGGCAATAGTAGAGAACGCTAACAATATCGATGGAGCAAGGAAGCACGGCAAGCGTATCATGCTTTTCCGGTCTATTCTTACGTTTGATATAGGCGTAAAGTAAGTTAGTTTTCCAATCGAAGGTGTAGATATTATTAATGGTATACCCTCCCTCATCGACCTCCCTATTGAAATAAAACGGTTTTAAGGTTTTGGGATGTACCCATGCCTCATACACATCTCTAACTTTGAAAAAATTATCGTAAAATGGATACGATTTGCCAACCGCACGAAAGTGAAGCGCATCCTTTCCTAGGTAAGTATCGTCGGTAGCGGTAAAAGTAACTTCCCCAACGTCGGTCCAAATAAACATAAGCGTATAGCTCATAGCGTAAGTTAACGACTCGCCCGAAGCAAAAGAACTATTGGCGAAGGTATAGTTTACGCAGGTGTTTTTGGGTGGAGTAGTCTTTTTCGACCCAGTGGTTTGTCCTGAGCAAAAGATCACAAGACCGAGGGCTATGGCAAGAAGGCTAATTTTTTTTTCCATGGTCAACTTATCTGACTAAAATCGTAAGAATCTCGCCCTTTAAAGCGAGTTAATTCGGCCTTTAATATACGATTTTTATCCATATCGAGCAGTGGGTCCTCATCCACAATCTCTTCGGCCACATTGCGAGCCCAACTAAGTATTTGTCCATCCTTGGCGATGTTGGCTATTTTGAGATCGAAGGCCATTCCGCTCTGCATGGTTCCTTCCATATCGCCGGGGCCACGTAAGGCAAGATCCACCTCCGCAATCTCAAATCCATCGTTGGTGCTTACCATGGTGGACATGCGTTTTCGGGAATCGGAAGAGAGTTTATTGCCAGTCATCAGGATACAGAAGGATTGATCAGCCCCACGACCGACTCTTCCACGAAGCTGGTGGAGCTGCGACAGGCCAAAACGCTCGGCGCTCTCAATAATCATCACAGAGGCGTTTGGAACATTTACTCCAACTTCAATCACCGTTGTAGCCACCATAATCTGGGCCTTACCTGCAGCAAACTGCCCCATGGAGAAGTCTTTCTCATCGGGTTTCATTTGTCCGTGGACAACAACTACTGTGTATTCGGGCGGAGGAAATTCCAAAACAATGCTCGCATAACCATCTTGAAGATCCTTGAAATCCATCTTCTCCGACTCCTTAATAAGCGGATAAACAAGATAGATTTGCCGTCCCAGTTTTATCTGTTCACGCATAAAGCCAAAGACTTTTAGGCGCTTGCTATCGAAGTAGTGCATAGTCCTGATTGGCTTTCGCCCAGGAGGAAGTTCATCAATTACAGACACCTCCAAATCGCCATAAACGGTCATGGCCAACGTGCGAGGTATCGGAGTAGCAGTCATCACCAGCACGTGGGGAGGATTTGTATTCTTCTCCCACAACTTTGCCCGTTGAGCCACACCAAAGCGCTGTTGTTCATCAACGATAACCAGCCCCAAATCTTTAAACTGAACAGTATCCTCAAGAAGAGCATGAGTGCCAATAAGCAGTTGCAATTCGCCACTCTCAAGTAGCGCAAATAGTTTTCGCCTCTCCGCTTTTTTAGTCGAGCCCGTCAGCAAACCAACCGAAACGCCTAGTCCATCGAGGAAGTCTACAATAGTTTTATAGTGCTGATTGGCTAATATTTCCGTAGGTGCCATCAAGCACGATTGAAAACTATTATCACTAGCCAGTAGCATGGCCATTAGCCCCACGAGTGTTTTTCCGCTACCCACATCGCCCTGCAAGAGTCTATTCATCTGGCGGCCCGAACCAAGGTCTTTTCGGATTTCCCTTAATACGCGCTTTTGAGCCTCCGTTAAGGAAAAAGGAAGATTGCTAGAATAAAAATTATTAAAGGACTCCCCAACCTTAGAGAATACGTGACCATTAATCTTCTTTTGACGATATTTTTTTTGGGCGAGAAGGTTTAGTTGTATGTAAAACAACTCCTCGAATTTGAGCCTAAGCTGAGCTTTCCGTAGAAGATCGGCACTTCGTGGAAAATGAATATTCAGGAGAGCATCCCGCAACGGCATCAACTTGAGAGAGCCAACCAAATCCTCCGGCATGCGCTCCACTATCTTTGGCCCAATAAGTTTCTGCAAATTCTCCTGTAATTTTGCAACTGCCTTGGAATTCAAGAAGGCAGATTTCATCTTTTCCGAAGTATTATAGTAAGGTTGCAAACCACCCGATATGGTTCCATCCTCCTTAAGAACAACCTCCACATCGGGATGCACAAAACTAACCCTGCCATTGAATATGGTTGGTTTCCCAAAAACTATGTATGGCGTATTTACAGCAACCTTTTGCTGAATCCATTTAATACCCTTAAACCAAACCAACTCCGCGATGCCTACCCCATCCGAAAAAAAGGCAACTAACCGCTTCCGATTCCCTTCGCCGGCAAAGCTAAAACTAGTAATGCGCCCCTTGACCTGAACAAACGACATATCCTCCTCTATTTGAGCAATAGTCAAGAAACGGGAACGGTCGATATACTTAAAGGGGAAATAGTACAGCAAATCGCCAAAGGTGGCTAACTTCAACTCTTTTTTGAGAAGTTCAGCCTTCTTTGGTCCCACACCCGGAAGAAATTTCAAATCGCTATCCTGTAACTTATCCACACTACAAAAATAAGGGATTTCCAATGCAAAAACAGGCGAAATCCTAACGCTCATAAATTATATCCAAAACTAAGTAGAATAAGGGTTCATTAAAACCTAAATATAGGAAAACAGAAGCATCAATTGGAAGTTTTACAAAAAGCAGTAGAAATGTCCTGCATTTTTTACCTTTACTGCCAAATTGATCAACATGACTAGAGCAAAAAACCGTTTTAAACTATTTCGGAAACTAATTGTCTATAAACTGAAATCACGCCATCGCAAGGGGTTTGGAATTCACTCTCCTGCCATTTTTTCGCTGGTGAACAAAGGCTTCAGCGAAGATTGCGATATCTCAGTAAAGATTGGTGCTACAGCCTATAAGCAAACATTGAAACGCGTAACCAAAAGCATCCCACGCAGCACCTTTGGAGCAGGTTCTTTGTTATCGCCAAACACAAAGCCCACAACACCGGCAGCAATAAACCGGGAGATTGGGATTTCTAAGAAGCATGGAGAGTTGCTTTATAAGCTCTCTACGTTTTATGGAAGGGATGGAATTCTTGAACTAGGAACTGGGCTAGGAAGCGCAACTTACTACCTTGCATCGGGATCGCCAACCTCAAGAGTTATAACGGTGGAAGGCCACCGCGATTATGCCGAAACGGCCAAAGCAGTTTTGGAACAAATAGGTATTACGAATATAGACATTCGCGTAGAAACGTTCACAAATGAGACAAAAAGGATAAAGGAAGAAAACGGTCGTTTGGGGCTGTTTTTTATTGACGGGGACCACAGTTACACTCCAACACTCGAACACTTCAAGCAGTGCACAGAAATAGGCACAGAGGACGCAGTTATTATTATTGATGATATCCACTGGAGCGACGATATGGATAGAGCGTGGAAGTCCATCAAAGAATACTCCAGTTGCAGAGTTTCAGTAGATTTGTTTAGATTTGGGATAATTTTCACCAACAAGAAGTTGCAAAAGCAGCATTACACTGTACGCTACTAACACATTAATGATATGTCACGAAAAAATTTGATTTCAATAGAAGGAATTACAAAATACTACAAAGTTGGGACACAAGTAGTAAAGGCTCTTAACGGGGTTACCATTTCTATCTCGACCAACGAATACGTAGCCATAATGGGACCATCCGGCTCGGGAAAATCAACCCTTATGAATATTCTGGGATGCCTTGACACCCCCACCTCGGGTGTATATATCCTAAACAATACGGATGTGAGCAAAATGAGCGATGACCAGCTTGCCGACATTCGAAATAAGGAAATTGGATTTGTATTCCAAACATTCAACTTATTACCACGCTACACCTCTCTTGAGAATGTAATGCTCCCGCTTATTTACGCTGGCATTCCTAAAGCAGAACGAGAAAAGAAAGCCACGGTGGTTTTGGGTAACGTTAGCCTATCGGACAGAATGGACCACAAACCAAACGAACTTTCCGGTGGTCAACGCCAACGGGTTGCGGTTGCCAGGGCACTGGTGAACGATCCGTCAATTATTCTTGCCGACGAGCCCACAGGTAACCTCGACTCAAAGACCTCAATCGATATTATGAATCTCTTTGAGGACATCTACAATCAAGGAAATACCATAATTGTAGTTACCCATGAAGAGGAGATTGCCATGCATGCGCGTCGCATCATTCGCCTCCGAGATGGATTAATTGAATCGGATAAAATAAACAACGAACCCGTGGGAATTCGTAAAGTTAAACAAATGATGTAATCTTGCGCTTCAAAAAATCACCAATTAGCATCAATGAAGATATACACTAAAACTGGAGACAAGGGAACAACTTCATTAATTGGGGGAGTGCGTGTTCCTAAATACCACCCACGGATTGAGGCTTACGGAACGGTAGATGAACTCAATTCTTATCTTGGTCTTATACGCGATCAAACCATTGACGAACACAGTTTCAACGTTATCGTAGAAATACAGGAAAGGCGAATGGCTTGTGCCTCGATTCTTGCGGCCGATTGCGAAAACTGCAATGCAAAAATCCCGCTAATTTCCGATGAAGACGTGCTCGCACTAGAGCAGGAGATTGACGTTATGGATCAGCAACTGCCACCGTTAACTTCATTCATTCTTCCGGGAGGCCATACAACAGTTTCGTTCTGCCACATTGCACGAAATGTATGCCGACGCTGCGAAAGGATCACCATAAAGCTGGCCGAGGACACTCCAATTCAAGAAAATGTAATTCGATACCTAAATCGACTCTCCGATTATCTTTTTATATTGGCTCGATATCAGTCACTTAAGTTAAATGCAAAAGAAAATTTATGGAAACCAAACATATAAGAAAAAAAAATTTATATTTTTGCGAGCTTATAACTGAAAAATCATAAAAAAATATCTATAAAAACAGAGCGCTATGTATTGGACACTAGAATTGGCATCAAAGCTTGAAGATGCTCCTTGGCCTGCAACAAAGGAGGAGCTTATTGACTATGCAGTTCGTTCTGGAGCACCTATGGAGGTCATTGAAAACCTCGAAGAAGTTGAGGATGAGGGTGAGATATACGAAAGCATCGAAGACATTTGGCCGGATTACCCCAGCAAAGATGACTTTTTCTTCAACGAAGAAGAGTATTAAGGTTTAAAAAAAATCCCGCTTAGGCGGGATTTTTTATGTTCGTCTCCAATAACTTATTTTTTTTGCTTTTTCTTGTTATCGTCTTTTACATTCTTAGGCGTTACCACTT
Organism: Williamwhitmania taraxaci; assembly: GCF_900096565.1. Lineage (NCBI taxonomy): Bacteria > Pseudomonadati > Bacteroidota > Bacteroidia > Bacteroidales > Williamwhitmaniaceae > Williamwhitmania > Williamwhitmania taraxaci. Next base: position 37,327 of record NZ_FMYP01000034.1, on the reverse strand, counting down.
CACTCTTCTGCTTAACGGCAACCCCAGGCATGGTAACCACATCACCTACATTCCTTATTGTTCGTAGCGTGACATCTCTTTTCGACTGAGGTCTTCGACTGCCTCTCCAATTTAGCCCTTTTAGTTGCGCTTCATCCTTATTGAGTTTATCTAAAGGCATCATGCGCGAATCGGGCTTAGAACGAAAAGATATCTTCTTAATTTTACTGTCGGCAAAATACAGGGAAAGATTTTGGCTTTCAGTGATATTCACTGCAACCACCTTCTCCTTATCCTGCATATAGTAAACAGTTTGCCCATTTCCGATGGCATCAAGCCTCGTTATTTGATTTTTGGCAAAGAAAGCAGTCATTGTCTTTCCTCTAACTTGATTAAAGCTAATACTATCTACCCGCTGTGCAATAAATGGATCGCCGATAAACTCACCTCGAACAAGTTGCTTGTCTTTGGAGATAAACTTAAGTTCATTCGCCGAAATCTGGGTAATATCGCTCCATATCAATGGCTCATAGAACATGGTAACAGTAGAGTCGATTCCGGAAACAAACATCGAATCACAACTCGACTGCATATCTTTCCCATAACTTCTCACATTTCGATAGGCAATCATGCTACGAATGGTATCCCCAAGAGCGTTGAAAGAGATCACCGACATTAAGGTATCAGCACGCAAATAAACAGAATCACTCTTCTCGGAAATCGAAATCATTACCGGATTATCCGTAACAAACATCTCTTCTGGCTTTCGATTGAAACGGGCAAAATCGCCTAAAAGATAATTTTTACGTGCCGAATCGGCAATTTGAACATTCCCAAAGAGTTTTGCCAATCCATTATCACGATAGTACTCAATAGAATCGGAAAGCACTTCGCGGTTATGCTCATCGAGCAGGTAAACCGAACCAGAGGCAATCATCAACCCCGATTTCCGAAAGTATCGTCCCCTGTTGAACGTCATATGCTCCTTGGGTGTTGTTACATCGGTGGGAGCAATAAAAACAGCGGTTTGTGTCGCGACCAAATACATTAATGAGTCCGACTTAATAATGCTCTCCCCCGTTTTCAGCACTACACTCCCCTTAAAAACAGCCTTCTTTTGTTCTCTATAGTAATACCCGTATTGACTCACAAGATCACCATCGGGACTGGTAATGGTACCACCTGTAGTATATTCAGCAACGTTTAACTTAGTATCAAATTTGATGGAATTGGTAACCAAAACGGTTGAATCGTCAACCAGTTTAACCACTCTCCCGGTTACTACCCCTTGTCGAGTGATAGCATCGTAAACCAACTGCTCGCCGGTAAGGGTAACGCCATCCCGAATAACCCGAACATTCCCATTTGCAGTAATCCTATCTGAACTATAACGATTGGCAACGTCGCAAAGCATAACCGTTCCATCATGAATAAGACGTACGTTGCCCGTTAATCTTTCTACCGACTGTCCACTTGCATCTGATTGTGAGGTTAAATAGTCGGCATAATCAATACGTAATCTACTCTGTGCAGCGCCCACAAACGCCACTCCCGCCACTGCAACTATTGCTAAAACAACAACCTTACCAATTTGCATACTAAAGAATAAAGATCAAAAAAACTACTACTTCACCCAACCTTCTCCTTTGAAATCACATTTGGCAAACTGGGGATCAATACGAATAAACATGCCCTTTTTCTTCTGATCGAGCCACTTAAGGAAGAATTCTTGTTGAAGTTTCCGAAGGGCAATACCCTGAATTACATCATAGTCGTCCTTAATATTGGCCTTGTGCGCAGGGAGAATCCGCTTTACAGAAACTATTTTATAAACAACATTTGCTGTTTCATCGCGTGATTCAAAGGCCGATGAGATTTCTCCCTCCTTCAATTCCTTTAGTGCGAAATAATCGGCAGGCATCAATTGATCCTTCTCGAATTTAGAAGATCCTGCTTGACTATTCACCAACAGACCACCATTAACCTTGGTGTTTTTGTCATCGGAATACTTCATAGCTGCACGAGCAAAGGTAATGCTATCGTGACGAATAGCAGTGGCGATACTGTCGAGTGATCGAATAGCCTCCATCTCCTCGCCAGGAGCAAATTTTACCTTCATTAGGATATGGCGCACATTCACCTTGTCATCCTTCTTTTCGATGAGTTGAATAATATGGTAACCATATTCCGATTCCACAATTTGTGAAACCTGACCTGGTTTTAGGTTAAATCCTGCATCGGCAAACGGTTTTACCAACTCGCCCCGAGAACGAAAACCCAGCTCACCACCACGGCGGGCAGAACCTGGATCTTCAGAATAAAGTATAGCCAAGGAGGAGAATTTTTCCCCATCCACAATACGCTGCCTTAGTTCCAGCAACTTCTCCTTTACATTAAATTTTGCCTGCGAAGCAGCAGAGGGAGTTTTAACTATTTGAAGTATCTCATATTGTTGGTTAATCATTGGCAAAGAATCCGATGGCATCTGCTTGTAAAAAGCCTTCACCTCCGAAGGGGTAATGGTTACCTTTTCAGAAACTTTCGACTGCATTTGCTGCGTTTGGATTTGATCGCGGAGCGACTCCTTCAAATCGGCCTTAATATCATAGATAGACTTTTTGAAATACTCCTCAACAGCCTTTTGCGATCCCAACTGGTTCGAAAAGAAAGCCAAGCGCTGCTCCAGTTGAGACTCCACCTGTGCCATATTCGGAATAATCGAGTCAATCCGAGCTTGATTTAGAAGTATTTTCTGAATCATCATATTCTCTAGAATAGTGCATCGGCTGGTTTCATTCACCGGTAAACCTTCGGCCCGCATCTGCATTACTTCCTGCTCAATTTCGGAAAGTAGAATAGCGTCGGAGCCGACCACGGCGACAACTTGGTCTACCGAGACTTTCTGAGCCACTGCAATAGCAGCCGTTGAAAGAAGTGCTAATGCAAAGCAAGAGCTAACTAATACTTTTGTAACTTTATTCATATTTTTCTCCTCTATTGAACAAACACTTTCAACTGACCGCGATTAAGTGCCTCGTTATACATTTTAATTTCAAGATCTTTAATAAGAACTTGTTTTCGCTGATTTAGAATAATGGACTTAATATTTTCTCTCTCATAACCCAAAGGAGCCAATTCTCCCTTCAGCTTATAATCTTTAATATTCAAAAGATAGGTAAAAAGGCTATCCTTAAACTCCAAACTTTGATTTTTTCGTAGAAAATCTTCCTGACTGTCGGGCTGATACGGAACCTCACCCAAAACATAATTAAATGACACCCACTGCTCGTTGAAGTAATCGTATTTTGCTGCTCCCTGTAAGCATAAATCATCTAGGGCTTTAATCTCCTCATCCTTATTCGATCGATAAAGTTCTTTCACTTTTTCCAACGCTTGTGAACTATTACTTATCTTAACAAAAAGTGCTTTTACGATAGAGTTCATCAGCACAAGATTATCCTTATTGCTATCATAAAAAGTGCGAACCTGATCTTCGGAAATAATCGTATCGAGCTTCTGCGACAAGTATTTCTGTTCATACTTATAAATAAGCAACGAAGTACGGTAATCCTCTATCAATTGATCCACATTCTTTTGATCGCTGGTGAGATTACTTTCGGCACGCTGCAAAATCACTTGTTTGCGAACCCATCCTTCAAGGTAGTTCTTAAGAATCTGAACAGAATCCTCTTTCCCCATTCCTGGAGGAAATATCTCTAGAATTTGGGAAAGATAGAGTTCCTTACCATAAGCCTTTGCCACCGGTTTCTCTGATTCCTTTCCGGAAAGCAAACTACAACTTGCAAAAATCGAGAGCATAAGAAAACTGAACAAACAGGTTTTCATTCTAATGTGATTTTTAGCACTAACCAACCCTGACAGAAATATCTGATAACGGAACCAATCCGTTTTACTACTATTTACAGTTAAAAATTTCATGGTAACTATTTCTTTACTAGTGTGGAGATCACAGCCCAATTGACTACAACCGGATACTGCAACCTCAACTGCTTCACCCAAAGATGGTCGAGTTCATCCTGATAACCTGAAATAACGACTCCACGAATTTCATCAAGAGCAGGAACATAATCTTTTTCGACACTTTTTACAATTATCAAGCAACTCGTTTGGTTGCCGGTTTCCAAGAAATGAATTCCGGGAACTAAAGGAATAACCTTCGAAATAAGTTGATGATCGCTAGGGTTATAACTTCCACTTGAGAAATTGGTCGCTTGATATTTATTCAGCATAAGTCCCTTCAATGAATCCAGAACCATCGAATTTAAATCCATCTCCATTAAGTCTGCCTTTGCATACATGGCAGTGGTGCTATCGGAGAATATTGCAACCGCAGCATTAGCAATCAAGGGGCGAAGGTAATTTGCCTTGTTCCGCTCATAAAATGCCACTAGACCCGAACTATCCTTTGATGCTTTGCTCCAAACGGTTTTGTCCGATATATCAAAAAGCAAAATACCATCGTGGTACTCGTTCATCAAGAAGCGAAAGTTCGGATAAGTCTTTTCCAGTTTCTCCGATTGGTAGGCTAATAACTTCTCAGCCGACAGGCCAATTAACGCCTCGTTTGCAAACAATTTTGCATCTTCAATAGGCTGACCTTGCTTGGTTTGTAGATATTGAGCAAACTGATACTGCGATACCTTCTGATTTGCAAATGCGAACACGATTTTCTTCATCTTCAGTGCCGCCTCAGCACTCCATTTACCTACTGAGAATGTTGTATCGAGAAGATTGGCAACGGCATCGATGTTTTGCTGGTTCATCTTATAACCATATTTCTTCTTCAGCGTGGCAACAAAACTAGTTTGCCCTGCAAGAATACGCTCATCACGCGATATTTTTTCCTTCAACTCTCCCTTCACGTCACTAAATGAGCCAACAGGATGCTTTTCGAGTAATTTAATTAAATGCCAACCCGCCTGTGAGCGAATAGGCATGCTAACCTCGCCAATGGTGGTAAGCGCAAAAGCCCCATCCGCAAACGTGGGCAATATACGACCAATCCCAAATTGCGGAAGAACGCCCCCACTCTGTGCAGTTCCTTTATCATCGGACACTTCTGCAGCCAGCTGGCCGAAATCGGCACCCCGCATTATCTTTTCTCTAACCGAACTAATGCGAGCCAGCCCATTGTCCCAATCGGTCTCACTGCCAGTTCTTGGAATTAGAACCATAATATGGGCAACTTTCACCTCGCCCCTAGCCTTACGCTTATCTGTTAATTTAATAATATGATACCCGAACTTAGTCCTCACTGGAGGCGACACTTCACCAACCGATAACCGATAGGCCGCGCGTTCGAAAGGATATACCATACGGAATGCAGTAAAATATCCAAGATCACCTCCGTTGGATTTTGCCGATGGATCGGTTGAAAATGCTCTTGCGAGTGAATCGAAAGGAGCATTGGCCAGAATCATTGCGCGAAGTTCAAGAGTTCGGTTATATGCGGTCAAAGTATCGGAAGGTGTTGCCCCAGGACTTAATGCAACAAGGATGTGCGACGCCCTTAGATCATACTGCATAAAACCATACGCTTCGTTGAGCACCCTAGCGTCCGCGGTGGTATCAGTAAGGTATTGTGACGCCAGTTGCACCCGATATCCTGCCAGTTCGCTGCGAAAGGCCGAGGTGGTATCCATCTTTTTAGATAAAACTGCCTCAACCTTAAGCTTGTAGTCAACAAAAAGTTTAACATAATCGGCCAACTGTTGGCTATCGACTGCTGCGTTTGCTGCTCTATTTTTGGTAAAAAGGTAGTTGAACTCACCAAGAGTAATAGGTTTTCCATTAATCTTCAGGGCTATCTTATCCAAAGACTGAGACCGAGCAATTACTGCTAGGCTAAAGGTCAAAATAGTGACTACAAGAATTTTCTTAATCATATCCAATTATCTAAACGATCCAGCTTAGGTAACGCTGGAATTAAGAATTAATTCTACTAACGAGAATAATTTGGTGCTTCCCGGGTGATAGTTACATCGTGGGGATGGCTTTCCAATATTCCGGAGTTAGTGATACGCACGAATCGAGCACTCATTAAGGCTGTAACATTAGCAGCACCGCAGTAGCCCATGCCTGCACGTAATCCACCAATAAGTTGGTAGAGAACTTCGCTGAGCGTTCCCTTGTATGGAACCTGTGCTGCAATACCTTCGGGAACTAACTTGCTTACATCATCCTCCACATCTTGGAAGTAACGGTCCTTAGATCCTTGCTGCATGGCCTCAACGGAACCCATCCCTCTATATGACTTAAACTTTCGTCCATTAAAAATAATCGTCTCGCCCGGTGACTCCTCTGTCCCTGCAAATAACGATCCAGCCATTATGGTACTGGCACCAGCAGCAATTGCCTTAACAATATCACCAGAGTAGCGAATCCCTCCGTCGGCAATGATAGGAACATTTTTACCCCTAAGCGCCTTTGCCACATCGTAAATGGCTGTAAGCTGCGGTACACCAACACCTGCAATAATGCGGGTGGTGCAAATAGAACCTGGTCCAATGCCCACCTTTACCGCATCGGCACCCGCCTCAGCAAGCATAAGGGCGGCCTCGGCTGTAGCAATATTCCCTACCACCACGTCAATGTTAGGGTATTTAGCCTTAACCTCCTTGAGCATGGTTACCACGCCCATAGTATGGCCGTGTGCAGTATCAATAACAAGAGCATCAACCTGAGCATCGGCAAGTGCATCAACGCGGAGCATGGTATCGAAAGTAACTCCCACACCAGCAGCCACTCTTAAACGTCCCTTTGAATCTTTACTAGCCCGTGGATTATCCTTAATTTTAGTAATATCCTTAAAGGTAAGAAGCCCTACCAACTTATTATTTTCATCGACAACCGGCAACTTCTCGATTTTATGGCGCTGAAGAATTGCCGAGGCACGAACTAAATCCGTTTCAATACCGGTAGTAATAATATTCTCCTTAGTCATTACATCGATAATAGGACACTTAAAGTCCTCCTGGAACCGCAAATCGCGGTTGGTGACAATACCAATTAGCCGTTTGTTTTCGTCGACAACCGGTATTCCACCAATTTTGTAGTCGCGCATAAGCGCAATGGCGTCGCCAACATTGGAATCTTTATTAATAGTAATTGGATCGTAAATCATTCCGTTTTCGGCACGCTTCACAGCACGAACCTGAGCAGCTTGCTTTTCGATGCTCATATTCTTGTGAATCACACCAATACCACCTTCCCGAGCAATAGCAATGGCCAAGGCCGATTCGGTAACAGTATCCATTGCTGCGGAAACAATGGGAGCCATAAGCTCAATATTGCGGCTAAACCGTGTTGATACATCAACGTTTCGCGGCAAAACCTCTGAGTAGGCAGGAACAAGCAGTACATCATCGAAGGTGAGTCCTTCGCCTACCAGCTTATCGTTTAGGAATGACATGGCGTAGCGTTATTATTGTTTAAAAATTGCGCTAAAGTACAAAAAAATACCCAAAGGAATTGGCCTTGCGCTTCAAATAGCACTCCAACCATGGAAAATAGCTGTTTTTAACGGAAAATAGTAAGAACAAAAAAAGTAAAAAGGCAAAGTTAAAAACAGGAAAAACAAACAACCTGACGGGCGAATTGCAAAAATGAAAGCACAATAATGAGAGCGAAATAAACAAAATCAATCAGAACCCGATCAATTGAAAACACCATTTAAAGCTGAATATGTAGCAAATGGTAAGATAGATAGGCAAAGAAAAGACTAAAGGGCATGTTATAACGGCAAAAAAAGCCTTTTAAATTATTCATCAATCAAATCAATATTCTTTTTGTAGTAAAAAGTCTTGCCTCACAGCAGTTCGATTCTTCTTGCAGATTACGTCAGCAAGCAATACATTTGTGAACGATGGAACAATTCAACGAAATTCTTCTCCGCTATTGGGGATACTCCCAATTTAGGCCTATGCAAAAGGAGATTATCCAATCTGTGTTCGAAGGAAAGGATACGCTGGCCTTACTGCCAACCGGCGGAGGAAAATCCATTTGCTTTCAAGTGCCAGCAATGGCAATGGAGGGTATTTGCCTTGTGGTATCCCCACTTATTGCACTCATGAAGGATCAGGTTGAGAATCTGGAAAAGAAGGGAATAAAGGCACTCTCAGTTCATTCGGGCATGAGCCGACGGGAGATTGATATTATTTTGGAAAATGCTACCACCCAGCGCTATAAATTTCTTTACCTCTCACCGGAACGTCTGAGCACCCAACTATTCACCGACAAACTTCGGGGGATGACCGTAAGCATGATTGCCGTAGACGAAGCGCATTGCATATCACAATGGGGCTACGACTTCAGGCCAAACTACATGAAGATTTCCGAAATACGTGAATTGCTGCCCAATGTCCCCATCCTTGCACTAACAGCAACGGCTACGCCTGCCGTGGTAGAAGATATTCAGGAAAAGCTCAGGTTTCGAAAGAAAAATATAATAAAGAAGAGTTTCGAACGAAAAAACTTGGTTTACGTGGTTCGGGAAACCGAGGACAAGCAGAAGTTGCTCGTGAAGCTCATTGAGAAGATTCCTGGTTGCGGTATTGTGTATGTTCGCAACCGGCAATCGGCAAAGGAAACGGCAGCACTCTTGGTAAAGAATGGTTTTTCGGCCGACTACTACCATGCAGGACTTGGCTATGAAGCGCGAAGCACAAAGCAAAACAACTGGAAGCAAGGAAAAACCCGAATCATAGTTTCCACTAACGCCTTCGGGATGGGAATCGATAAATCGGATGTGCGGTTTGTGGTCCACACCGATCTACCTGACTCTCCCGAAGCCTACTTTCAAGAGGCTGGAAGAGCTGGCCGTGATGAAAAAACAGCCTTTGCCATTTTACTATTCAGCCCATCGGACCGAAACAAGTTGGAGCAGCGCATCGAAACCTCCTTTCCTCCCATTGAAGAGATCAAACTCACTTACCAATCGCTGTGCAACTACCTCCAAATCCCCATTGGAGCAGGAAAAGATTCGGTGCACGACTTTAAATTACAAGATTTTGCAGCCCACTACAAATTCAATGCGCTGCGAGCCTACAATTCCTTGAAAATACTCCAAATGGAGGGCTACCTCGAACTCACGGATGAGGTAAATAATCCATCGAAACTCATGTTTATTATGGAGCGTGATGAGCTCTATAAGCTGCAAGTGGCCAACCCCGACATCGATAAAATAATAAAACTCCTACTGCGCACCTACCCCGGACTATTCTCTGGTTTTGTTAAAATAGAGGAAGAGACATTGGGCAAACGAGCCGGCATTGCCGGCGAAAAGATGCAAGAACTGCTAAAACAGATGGAGCGGATGCGTGTAATTTACTATTTTCCAAAGAAGCGTACACCACTGCTCATCATGATGGAGGAGCGGCTCGATCAGAAAAACATAAGAATTTCCCCTGAAACCTATCTCGACCGCAAAACAAGGTTTAAGCAGCGTATTGAAGCCACCCTTCAGTATGCCGAGTGCACAACCGTATGCCGAAGCCAACAGTTACTTGCATACTTTGGGGAAACTAGCGGCAAACCTTGCGGGCTTTGCGATGTGTGCAAGGCATTGGCAACGGTAGGTTTAACAGCAGAAGAGGAGCGTCAGATTAAATCCGCTATACAGAAATTACTCCTAGACCAACCTATATCGGCAGAAGCACTAGTAGATAGCATACCATTTTCGCCCGAAAAAAGTTTGGAAATAATACGCTGGCTGCTCGACAAGAGCATGATAAAAACCGATAACGGGCTACTTTATTGGAGCGATGCACAATAGTTTATATCTTTGCAGCGATAAAACCGATTAATCTATGACAGAATTAGAGGATGCAGGACAGGTTGTTTATTCCAAACCCGTTCTGGAATTCACTACCGTGGCAAACGAGGTGTGTAAATTTTTAGAGGCTCCGTCCTCCACCGAAGTTCAGCCGCTGCTTAGCACCCTGCAGAAAGTATTGCCTTTTCTTTACATGAAGGCAACACTTTTGCCCAACACACAACTCCTATTTGACGATGGTAATGAGAAGTTTGTCACTGAGGAGGATTGGAATGCAGTAAGGGATCGACTTCAATCCATTATTGGAAGGCACGACGCATATCCAGAGACAGTAGCCGAGGAGGGACAAACGGATGAAATGCGCACTGCCAGCATTTCGGAAAACCTCGCCGATATATACCAAGATACTAAGGACTATAGCCTGCTGTTTCAAGTAGGGGCAGCCGAGATAATGAACGATGCCCTATATGAGGTAAAACAAAACTTCGACCAATACTGGGGACTAAAAGTATTATCAACACTCACCGCCATTCACCGACTCCTCGCATTGCCAGAAGGGTTAGACAATGCCGATGAGGACGAAAATTCCGAACTGAATACGAAAGACTGGATCATAACAAAACGGCAAGAAGAATTTAGGAAGTCACTGGACGAAAAGGATGTTTAAACAAAGTATTAGTAAAGAGGACATTGAACGCCTACCTGGCTTTCATTTTGAAGGGAAGATTGTAACCATCAACACCCCAGAACAAGCAGAACAAGTTGCCCAGTTCCTCCTTGCCCAAAAAGTGCTAGGATTCGACACAGAAACGAGACCGTCGTTCCGCAAAGGGAGCAGCAATAAGGTAGCATTACTGCAAATCTCGACCGCCAACGAAGCATTCCTATTTCGCTTGGGATCAACGGGGCTACCCATATCATTAAAACAAGTGCTATCGAGAGCAATCCCCTTGAAAATTGGCGTTGGAATCACAGACGACATTCGGTATCTCCGAAAATTATCGGAATTCAATGCATCCGGATTCGTTGAATTGCAGAACTTTGTAGTGAAGTATGGAATTGAAGACAAGAGTCTTAAAAAACTCTCTGCCATTGTGTTGGGCATAAAAGTTTCCAAGTCACAACAACTCTCAAATTGGGAAAACCCCATTCTTACTGAAGCGCAGCAACGATATGCCGCAACGGACGCATACGTATGCCTTCAAATATTTAACAAGCTAAATCATCTCAAACCAATAGAAAAAGCGCAATGGGATCAAGAATAATACTTAAAAAAGGCAAAGACCAATCACTACTTAGATTCCACCCTTGGGTGTTTTCTGGTGCCATTGCCCGCATGGAGGGAAGCCCCGCCGAAGGAGATGTGGTGGAAGTGATCTCGGCCGAAGGCACACTTATTGGCTCAGGCCACTACCAAATTGGTTCGATTACGGTGAGAATGCTTTGCTTCGAGCCAGAGAAATACACCCCAGAATACTGGAACATAAGAATTAACGAGGCCTTCCTAGTTCGAAAATCGTTGGGATTGGCAGGCAACGCTCATACAAATTCGTATCGTTTAATTCATGGTGAAGGCGATGGGCTACCTGGCCTTATCGTCGATATCTACGACACCACAGCGGTAATGCAAGCCCATACCGTAGGAATGTACCTAAATCGAATGTCCATAGCAGAGGCAATATTGGCTATTCCCGATGCTAAAATTACGGCTATTTACGATAAGAGTTCAACTACCGTTCCATACAACGCAGGGTTGAATGCGGTAGATGGTTACCTTGTGGGAGAATCCCTCTCAACGTGGGCTACCGAAAACGATCTTCAGTTCAGCATCGATTGGGCCGAGGGTCAAAAGACAGGGTTCTTTATTGACCAACGCGAGAACCGAATGCTCCTTGAAAAATACAGCAAGGGAAGGAATGTGCTTAACATGTTCTGCTATTCTGGAGCATTTTCCGTTTACGCCATGCGGGGTGGTGCCAATTTAGTGCACAGTGTGGATAGTTCGAAAAGGGCTATCGAATTCACCAATGCCAATATGGAGAAGAACTTTGGCCAGGACAACCGCCATCAAGCATTTGCCGAGGATGTATTCAACTACTTCCGTAAGGATGAGGAGAAATACAACCTAATGATACTCGACCCGCCGGCGTTTGCAAAGCACAACAAGGTTCTTGGAAACGCATTACAAGGCTATAAGCGTCTGAACACTATCGCTTTTTTAAAAATCGAACCGCGCAGCATACTTTTCACTTTCAGCTGCTCACAGGTTGTGACTAAAGAGCAATTCCGCAATACCATTTTTACAGCAGCGGCCATTGCCGGTAGGAAAGTTAGGATTCTCCACCAGCTGTCACAGCCGGGCGATCACCCAATAAATATTTACCACCCCGAAGGAGAATACCTCAAAGGGCTGGTAGTATATGTAGAGTAGTAAGAAGTTGTGATGAAATATATAAATGGGGTAGCATGCGCTACCCCGTTTCTTTTTATCGAACAAATGCCCATTGGTCTCCTTTTGACAAAGGCTCACTAAAAAGATAACCCTCAGAGGTAAACGCCTTCAGGTGGTCAGGATTGGTAATCCTTTCCTCTATAACAAATCGGGTCATGAGGCCACGTGCTCGCTTAGCATGAATAGCCACCATCTTGGCCTTCCCTGAAGATGTTTCATAAAAAGATGGCGTAATGACCCTCACCAGCTCCGAAATAGATTCCACAGCCTTAAAATACTCCTGAGAAGCAAGATTAACAATCACGTTCGACGGTCGCCCATTTAGTTCGGACAACAGATATGAGGCAATTTGCTTGTCCCAATACCGGTATAGGTTATGGCCCTCACCAACCTTTAATTTAGAGCCCATCTCCAACCGGTAGGCTTGCATCAGATCGAATGGGCGCAAAACGCCATACAAACCAGAAAGTATCCTAACCGATGACTGAGCAAAAAGCGCTTCATCTTTCGAGAAAGAAGCGGCATCCAAACCCTTGTAAACATCGCCCATAAAGGTCCATAGTGCAGGCGTTGCATTTGCCTCAGTAATCGGCAACGTCCACTGATGAAATCGTTCGTAATTAAGTTGAGCCAATGCAGGACTGATAGCCATTAAATGACTAATTTCTTCGAGACTGAGTTCCTTCATTCGGTCAACAATAACCTTAGATTGATCTAAGAAAACAGGCAATCCCCAAACAATTTTAAAATCTATCGGTGTAAATTTTAAAGTTTTTGCAGGCGATAACAGTATTAACATTGCTTTTTTCACTATTTTGCATCATAAATTTAACAGGAACTACTTTCATCATGGTAAACCAATTTCCATTCCGAAAGTTAACGAAAACCAAACAATTGAAAACTTATCTCTTTCAAAAGTGCCAACCTTCCATTTTGCTGATTATTGTCTTACTTCTGAGTTTTTCATCAACCCAAGCAGAAGAGAAGGTGAAATTACTTTTAAAATGGAAGCACCAATTTCAATTTGCCGGCTACTACATGGCAAAAGAAAAGGGCTATTATCAGGAGGCTGGTTTAGATGTTGAGATCAAAGAGGCAGAATCAGAAGCCTATACTATTGAGAAAGTGCTTAAGGGCGATTATGATTTTGGGATTTCCAATTCGGGTATCGTTGTTCACTACCTCAATGGAGAGCCAGTAGTCGTTCTTTGTGCCATCTGTCAACGCTCACCGTCGGTCCTTATTGTAAAGAAATCATCGGGAATCACTACAGCAAAGGATCTTAAGAACAAAAACATAATGCTAGGCGAAACGGCCTATGCTGGAGAGATTTACGCTATGCTTAAATCGTCCGGATTGACGATGAAAGATTACAACATTTCTGCTCCATCCTTCAGCCTCAACGAACTACTATCTGGAAAAATAGATGCGCTAAACGCATACCTTTCCAACGAACCATATTTCCTACAAAAATTCGACATCGATTATACGGTTATTTCACCAGAAGATAATGGCATTAACTTTTACGCCGACTGTCTCTTTTCATCAGAATCCTATATAACAAATAATAAAGCCACAACAGATAAATTCCTCGAAGCCAGCTTAAAGGGCTGGAAGTATGCACTAAAACATAAGGATGAAACGGCAAACCTCATTCTCGAAAAATATAACCCAACCAAAATAAAGGAGCATCTACTCTTCGAGGCCCAAATCCTAAACACGATGATTATGCCGGACTTGATAAAGATTGGGCATATGGATGGAGAGCGTTGGCGGAGCATCGCGGAAAGTTATGTAAAGCTAGGTTTATCCAAGCAAATAAAACCCTTAGAAAATTTCATATACACGCCACAAATAAGCGAAAAAAGCACGAATCCAATATTTCTCATCATACTTGGCATTCTGTTCCTAGCAGCCGCTGTAACATCGGGTTACTTTCTATACTTCCTTCAAAAGGCAAAAAAAGACCTTAGGCACGCCATCGCACTGTTTAAGGTTGAGCGGAAAGACCGAGAGAAATCGTCGGCAGAACTATTGGAAACAAGAACTCAACTTAGCCTCCATCTGCATGAGGGGAAAAAATTCGCCGAACAACGAGACGTTTTTTTGGCCAACTTATCGCATGAAATCCGAACCCCGATGAATGCAATTGTTGGTTTTTCAAACCTAGTTCAAAAGGGGCAGATTGAAGAAGAAAAATACAACGAAGTTTTCGAAATCATTCAAAAAAATAGTCTAAACCTGCTAAAGGTTATTGACAATCTCGTTGATCTCTCTAAAATACAAACTGGAAGTTTAAAAATTGCATCGACCCGAGTAAATATTGCTAAGTTATTGCAGGAGAGTATTGAAACCTTGCAAGGGGAAATACTGCCCAATCTGCGAGAAAAAATACGGTTCAAAGTGGAAATGCCGTCCACTTCCATCTTTATTAGAACCGATGAGAAAAAACTAAAACAAGCAATTTGCGGCTTAGCGGGTTCATTTTCACGCATACTCGAGGAGGGAGAGATCACCATTTTTGTAAAAGAAGAAGGCGGAACCCTACTTTTTGTACTCCGAGAGGAAAATAAGGAGATCTCGGAAAACGAAATGAGACAGTTAATTGAAGATCAAGACGTTTATACCGACTCTTTTCAGCCACTATCGGAGGGAATTAGCCTCAACATCTCCCTTTCGCGAGAGATTATCAAACTGCTAAATGGTAACCTTTGGTTTGAGGTGAGTAGAGACGATGGCACCTCAATTTACATTTCCATTCCATTTATTGCAGTTGCACCAATACGAACGAACAACAGCGAAACCATTCAAACATATAAGATGCTTGAAAAGTTAGTCGTTCTTGTAGTTGAAGACGACCCCAGTAATAGTTTACTACTAAAAGCCATACTGGAGAAGAGAGGTGCCACTGTTATTATTGCCCGAAATGGTCGCGAGGCCATTAATTTGGCATTAAACAACTCACAAATTCAGCTTGTGCTAATGGACATCAAGTTGCCAGAGGTGAACGGTCTGGAGGCGACAAAAGCCATAAAAAAGGAGAAGCCGAACCTTCCAATTATTGCGCAAACTGCATATGCCATGGAGGAAGATCGCTACCGATGCCTAGAAGCTGGCTGCGACGATTACATTGTAAAGCCGATTATCCAAGAAGAGTTATTCCAAAAACTTCAAGAGTTCTCAAAAAAGATTTAACACACTAAAAAACCATGCGAGCCAGTGGGGCGATATCAAGGCTCGCCCTATTACCTTTAAGATAACTATAGTATCCAGCGATGGCAATCATGGCAGCATTATCTGTTGTATATCTAAAATCAGGTATATACACATTCCAGCCGCGCTTCGCACCTTCGTCAATCATTCGTTGCCGCAAGCCTGAATTAGCGGACACACCGCCAGCCACCGCAATCTCAGTAACGCCATATTCCTTAGCAAGTTTAATAAGTTTATCCATTAAGATATCAATAATGGTTGCTTGCAGGGAGGCGCAAAGATCTGCCTGATTTTCCTCAATAAAGTTTGGGTTCAGCACTAATGCATCGCGTAAAAAGTAGAGAAACGATGTCTTTAGTCCACTAAAACTATAATTATACCCTTGAATTACAGGCTTATTGAATTTAAACGCCTTTGGATTTCCCTCTTTGGCCAACTTATCAATGAGGGGCCCACCGGGATAGGGCAGACCCATAACCTTGGCACACTTATCGAATGCTTCGCCGGCGGCATCATCGAGGGTTTGACCAACAACCGTCATTTCGAGATAATCTTTCACCAAAACAAGCTGGCTATTTCCACCCGATACAAGCAAGCAAAGGAAAGGAAAAGCGGGATAACGCATCGGCTTACCCTCCTCACGAAGGAAATGAGCCAAAACATGTCCTTGCAAATGGTTCACCTCCACCATGGGAATATTCAATCCTAATGAAAAGCCCTTTGCAAAAGAAGTACCAACAAGCAAAGAGCCCAGCAGCCCAGGACCACGCGTGAAAGCCACAACATCAATCTCCTTACGGGTTACCCCAGCAACAGACAACGCCCTATCCACCACAGGAATAATACTCTGCTGGTGAGCACGAGAGGCCAACTCAGGAATTACGCCACCATATAACTTATGCACATCCTGATTTGCAATAATATTTGAAAGTATATACTCATTCCGGATCACCGAAGCCGAGGTGTCGTCGCACGAACTCTCGATACCTAGTATTACTAAACTCTTTTCGGCACTGCTCATAGCTCGGATTAGTATTTTTGTGCTTATTTTGTAACAGATTAATGAGGCGAAATTATCAAAAAATTCCTTAAAATAACAGGGTTATCCATTGGCGCTCTATTCCTGCTGCTAGCAGGAGCTGGTATTATTATACTCAATAGTGCTCGTGTTCAAACTTTTCTGACCCAAACTATTGCCGCACGACTAAGTGATAACTTGCACACATCCATCACTATTGGTGCTGTTCAATTTCGCCCGTTCAATAGCATTCTCCTCAAAAATGTATTTATTGCAGACCAGACAGGCGATACTCTTTTATTTACAAAGGAACTCGAAGTAAAAATTTCCCGATTCAGTTTTGGGAAACAAACGCTTACGATAAGTAATCTTTCCCTTTCGGAAACCACCGGAAAACTTTATTCAGATTCGCTAGGCCACGCAAATTTCGATTTTCTGACAGAGAAATTTTCATCTACCGATACAACAACAACTTCACCGGACAGTACAAACTGGAAAATAAAGGTTGAGAACCTTACCATTTATAACCTAGCATTTCAATACAAGCAAGAAAATAACGAGATACAAACCAAAGGCGTGAACTACTCCGACTTGAGAGTTGATAATTTAAACCTGTTAGTATCCAACTGCAAAATTGAAAACGACAGCCTAACGGCCAACATCGACCGCTTAAACTTCATCGAAAAATCAGGATTTCAGTTAAACGATCTCAGCGGCAAGTTTATAAAAACGGCAAAATCGATGGAACTAAATGAATCACAACTAATTGCCGGAAGAACAACCCTTCACCTACCGCAGGTAAAGTTTAGCTACGAACGCATGTCCTGCTTCAGCAGTTTTGTGGATAGCATCAATATGTCGGTCAAGATTAAGCAATCGGTTTTAGACATAAAAACACTTGGTTATTTCGTGCCCCCTTTCCTATCCATCAAGGGGCTATTTTTCGTAGATATAGAGACTGAGGGCCCAGTGTCTAACCTAAATGCCAAGAGGGTTCACGTTGGAACAGAGAAGTATACGCGACTCGAAACCTCCTTTATGATGAGAGGACTGCCCGACATTGATAGTACGCTTATCCTATGCAAGATAGAGTCGTTAAAAACCACTCCGTTGGAAGTGGAGCAGATACTCAACAATCTAATGCCTGGAACATCCATTAAGTTTGCAGAAACATTACAAAAAGATAGTCCCATAGACATAGCCTGGAGCTTTAACGGATATCTTGAAAATTTCCTAACTTTTGGAAGCCTATCCAGTCAGGCGGGTGTTGTAAGCGCTGATCTTTATATGAAGCCCAAGAATAATCGAACTGTTTTTGATGGTAGCTTTCAATTCAGAGATCTGGATGCAGCGAAACTTTTAGCAGACTCACTGCTTGGTAAAGTATCAGCAAAAGTAAAAGCAAATGGGTCTTATGATCGGAAAGGCCATATTGAAGGAAATATTTTAGCCGAGGTAGAAAGAATCGACTTTCATGGCTACAGATACAATCAGATCACCTTTAATGGCAAAGCAACGGAGAAATCCTTCGATGGAAACATCGAAAGCAAAGATCAAAACTGTAAATTTGTTCTTGCAGGAAAAATAGACTTCTCACAAACCCTACCTGTTTTCGACTTCTCCCTGTTTCTTGCTCGCGTAGACTTATTTAAGCTTAAACTTTACGAAAAAGACTCTATCGCGCTACTCTCCCTTTCACTCAAATCGAAAATAACAGGCAATAACCTTGACAACCTAAATGGCGAATTGAGCATACTTAACCCAATTTACCGCTCCTCCACCGCCATTCATAAGTTAGGCAACATTAATATAAATGCAGTAAGCAGCAAATATAGCCGGAGCCTTTTCATTAAATCGGACATGGCCGACGCCGAATTGAGAGGAAAATATAGCTATCAAAACATCACGATTTCCCTAACTAAATTGCTGGAGAAATATATCCCGGCCATCAAAGACGAGGGTCTAGCAACGGCTTCAACGTTTGAGGAAACCGACACAGATAGTGATGCCACCAATCAGAGCTATATCCTTAAGGTTAAAGTTAAAAAAGCTGGCAGCGACTTTCTTGCCGATATTATACCAACCCTCTTAGTTGGAAACAACTCTACGATCTTCTCCATCTACAATCCTGTTCTTCAAACCGTCAATATCCGGGCACGATTTCCGGAAATAGGCTATGGCGAGAATAAGATGAAGGAACTTTCGATAATAGCACAAACGTCCGATTCATTGCTCGAAATTGGCCTTACCGCAAACCAGTTCAATGCAGGTGGATTAGAGATGGATCAACTTACATTTTCGGCAATTACAGGGAATAACCTTACAAAATTCGACTTCAGTTGGAACAACCAAAGCGAGAGAAAAAATTTAGGTCAAATTGCAGGAATAGCGACGATTTTCCCGCATAGTGATTCTACACTTATATCAGCGCAGATTAAGTTCACCCCAACAACCTTCGCGATAAACGACACACTCTGGAGTATTGGCTCCTCTAATATCATGGTAAGTAAAAACAAGATAGTGATAAATAACTTTAACCTTTTCAATAAAAATCAGAGCGTAAACATTTCGGGGAAATCGTCAGGCAGTAAATCCGACTCCATCAGAGTTTCATTAAACAACATTGATATTTCTAACATTAACTTTATCACCCAACCAAACGGGTATAAGCTCAACGGTTTAATATCCGGTATGGCGCAAATTTCTAATATGGTGGAGAATCCCATCTTCATCTCCGACATCTTCCTTAAAGATCTAACAATCAACGATAGACTTGTAGGAACAACCCAAGTGAACAGTACTTGGAACAACCAATCTGAACAATTCGACGTGGGCATAAATACCCAGCGCAACGACACCTCCATCTTTAAAATGGAAGGCTACTACAAACCAAAAGAAGACTATTTAAAACTAAAGGTCGATCTTAATTCGTTAATGTTCGAACGGTTTAGTCCATTCCTTGAAGGTGTTCTCTCAAAGGCGGAAGGTTATCTCACTGGGAATATCGACATAACCGGAAAACTCAAAAAACCGCACATTAATGGAAAACTGCATGCAAACAACGTTGGTTTTACCGTTGATTTCTTAAATACTCACTTCTTATTAAACTCCCAAATCGACATCAAGGAAGGCCAAGCCACCATAAGAAATGGAGAATTAAGCGATTTAAAGGGAGGCACTGCCACCCTCGATGCATCATTCAATCACAATCAATTTAAGGATATCAAATACAAGATCAATGTGTATCCGGACAATCTCCTTTGCTTAAAAACTACGCAGAAGGAGAATGAACTCTTCTATGGAACAGCCTATGTAACGGGATCGGCAACCATTGCCGGAAGTGGTGATGCGTTAAGTATCGACGTGAATGCAGTGACAGAAAAGAACACTAACATGATGATTCCCCTTAATACGGCAAATGAAGTAAGCTCCTCCGATTTTCTAATCATTAAAAAGCCCAAAACGGATGAAATCATAATTGAAGAAAAAAAACAAGAGGAGATTGACAAACAGATGCAGTTGGATATTAATATTCAGTTGAAGATCAACACGAATGCTGAGGCACAAATCATTATCGATCCAAAGGTGGGCGATATTATCAAGGCAAAAGGAAACGGGAACCTTAAGATGGAAATTAATCCCAACCAAAATATTTTCAAAATATTTGGGGATTACACCATCTCAGAGGGAGATTACCTTTTCACGCTTCAAAATATTATTAACAAACACTTCAAGATCGATAACGGTAGCACCCTTAGGTGGAATGGAGATGCAGCCAATGCGAATATTGACATTAAGGCAGTTTACAAATTGAAAGCGGCCCTGAGTGAACTACTAAACGATACGAGTGCCCAGTACAAGCGAAGAATTCCTGTTGAATGCCAAATATTGATGACCGAGAAATTACTCCAACCTACCATAAAATTCAACATCGAAATACCAAACCTTGATGCTGAAACCAATGGAAAGGTAAGAAATGCGCTAAATACCGAGGAAAAGATAAGCAAACAGTTCTTATCGCTACTCGTAATTAATAACTTTTTTCCCGACTTGGCCTTTGCAGAAATGTCGAGCCAAAATGGTCAATCGAGCCAAAGTTTTGGTTCTGCAAGCGTGAGCGTTACTGCCAGCGAATTCCTATCCAACCAACTTAGCAACTGGCTATCACAACTCAGTAAAACTTTCGATATTGGGTTTAAATACCGACCCGGCGACCAAGTTACCAACAATGAGGTGGAAGTGGCTATTTCTACCCAACTCTTCAACGACAGGGTAACGGTAAACGGCAACGTAGACATGGGAGGTAACAAGCGAACAGCTAGTAATGCCATAGCCGGAGATTTTGACATTGAATACAAAATTACGCCGAAAATGAGCGTAAAAGGCTTTACTAGAGCCAACGACAATTTGATTTATGAGCGCTCGCCATACACGCAAGGAGTTGGAATTTCATACCGAGAGGAGTTCGACAATTTTAAAGAACTTTACCGAAAACTCATTGGGGCCTGGACAAGCAAAAAAGAGAAAAAAACGATACCACTAAACGATACCACTAATAGAGAAGGTTATCTTCCGCTGGAAATTATACCTACCAAGATAAAGAATACCGATACAACCAATGTCCATGTGAAATAAAAGCGACAGAGTTGCGTTTTTTTTGTAATTTCGGGGAATTAAAATATTACTTTAAAATTCAAGTTTACAATTCGAACCGAAACAGTTCGGTCAACCACAAGTTGCAACACAAGGTTAGGTCATCACTTTATAAACATTTTTATTATGATGAATATTTCGTTACTATTACTACAAGCGCAGCCCCTAGCAGCCACAGAGCAAAGCACCGAATCGCTAGGATTGTGGGACCTCGCCGTAAAAGGTGGATGGATAATGGTATTACTCGCAATTCTTTCCATAATCGCTGTATATATTTTTAGCGAACGATTTTCGGCCATCCGCCGTGCGCAAAAGGTTGATGTGAACTTCATGAACCAAATAAAGGAATATATCCACGAAGACAAGATAGATGCAGCAAAAGCACTCTGCAACGCTCAAAACACTCCCGTTTCGCGCATGATTCTTAAGGGAATTGAGCGCATTGGACGACCTGTATCCGACGTGAACACAGCCATCGAGAATGTAGGGAACTTAGAAATCTCCAAGTTGGAATCGGGACTACCAACGCTGGCATCCATTGCGGGCGGTTCGCCGATGCTCGGGTTCCTAGGAACGGTAATTGGTCTTATTCAGGCCTTTTATGAGATGTCCAAAGCGGGCGGCAACCTCGAAATGGGATTGCTTTCAGGTGGTATTTACACTGCAATGGTTACAACGGTAGGCGGTTTATTTGTTGGTATAGCAGCCTACTTTGGCTACAATATACTCGTTGCTAAAATTGAGAAGGTTGTGTTTAACATGGAGCACAACACAATTGAGTTCATGGATCTATTAAACGAACCTGTTGAGTAAAACTTTTTCAAATGGCACTAAAACGAAGCGTCAAGATCGATAGCGGATTTAGCATGTCGGCGATGTCGGACATTGTATTTCAGGTACTCCTGTTTTTCATGATATCATCCACCCTAGTTTCTCCTAATGCCTTGCCGCTGCAACTTCCACGCAGCAATAGCCAGGTTAAGGGCAAACCAATAACAACCATTTCCATCACCAAGGAGTTGACCTACTACGTGGAATCAACACCCGTTCTCTTTTCGAATTTAGAAGTCGTGCTTCAGCAGAAAATGGTGAACGAGCCTGAGCCAACATTTGCTCTCCATGCAGACAAAACTGTTCCGATTGAAGAGGTGGTTAAGGTAATGAACATTGCACGCAATAATCGCTACAAATTAATTTTGGCCACAAGCCCTGAACAATAGATATGAATGAAGTAACTACAGCTGATAGAATCAGAGCCGTTGCAATTGCCGTGATCGTTCACGTAGCAATGCTACTGCTTCTGCTATTCCTCGGACTCAACGCTACCATTCCACCTACGAGCGACGCTGGCATCCTCATCAACTTTGGAACCGATCTTGACGGACAAGGTCGGCTGGAACCAGCTACTGATGTAAAAGTAAATTCCTCAATGCCACAGGTCACTGATGCTGCAGATAAAGAGAATCTCCTGACCCAAGATTTTGAAGAGGCACCCGCTATTGAGAAACAAAAAGAAAAGAAAAAACCAGTCACCGAAAAGCCAACACCGAAAACAGAAAAAACTGAGGTAAAAACTAAAACGGAACAAAAAAGTGTAGAACCTCAGCAAAAGGTGAACCAGAAAGCACTTTTCCCAGGAAAGAAGAGCGACGGAGGAGATCAAGGCGAAGGTGAAACTGGAAAAGCGGGAAATCAAGGAGACCCAAACGGATCGCCATTATCAGGCAACCGAATAGGTGGAGGTAACGGCAATGGCAATATCCCATCATTCAGTCTCGCCGGAAGAGGAAGCCTTACCCTTCCAACACCCAAATACTCATCCCAAACGGAGGGAAAAGTTGTAGTAGAAATCACCGTAGACAGAGAAGGAAATGTAGTTAAAGCCAACCCTACAATCAAAGGCTCAACGGTACAAGATGACAAACTATTTGAGGCTGCAAAGGATGCAGCACTGAAGGCCAAATTCAACGTAAAATCAGATGCTCCTGCTTATCAAGTAGGGACGATTACCTATAACTTCCGACTTCAATAATGAGAGAACTCTATAAAAATAGGGTGCTTCAGACTAATGGAGCACCCCCTTTTATATATTACTTGACACAAAGAAACGGAGCCCCTTCTTAATGGCCAACTGAGCCGCAAACCATAAATCAGCCACACTTCCTACAAATAATTACACCTACAAGGCAATCGACTCTGGAACAGCACATTTATCCTATTGGTTCCGTTCGCACATTTGCAGGCAACCCAATAAAAATGAGAACAGGCAAAATAATTAACGATCCCGCTCTAATAAATTAATAAAGCCGGCATAAAAGCCGGCAAATACCATTGAAACGTATAGATCCCGCTCCTATTTATACTCCTTTGGCTTCCTTCGAGGTGAAATGATTTCCTTTCCTTCATCATCAATTATTCCGTAACGTCCGTTTAGCAATACCTTTGCGCGACCATTCTTAATAAAATTAATTTTCTGATAACGGAGAGGTACAACAATTCGCCCATCGTCAGCAATTATACCACATAGGCCGTTCTTGTGCATAATAGCCTTGCCGTTCTCAAATTTCCCAATTTTATCGTAGATAGGTGGAATAATCTCCTTATTGTCCTGAGAAAGTAGACCAAATTTACCGCCCTTCACAATTACCGCCTTGCCGTTAACATATTCGCCTATTTTGTTGTAAGCCGAGGGCACTAACTCTTTTCCAGCCTCATCAATAACGCCAACCCTACCTTCAATGTAAACCAACGCCTTACCTCCTTTAAAATCGGATATTTTATCGTATTGAGGAGAAACAATTTCCTTGCCGTATACATCTACAATTCCCATTTTTGAGTTTAAGAAGACCTCGGCATAGCCATTCTTAAAATTACCGATTTTATCATATTTAGCGGGGATAATCTCCTTTCCCGTGCTATCAATCATTCCAAAGAGTTCATCCTTATATACAAGCGCACGACCTGCCATAAACGGTTCAATCCGCACATAAATAAGGGGAACGATAATTTTGCCAGAAGTATCTATTATACCAACTTTACCTTGAGCCAACACCTGCGCTCTTCCTTTTTCAAAATCGTATATTTTAGAATAGATTGGCGAAATGATTTCCTTCCCATCTTCTGAAATCACGCCCCATAAACTATTCACCTGAACGCTGGCACGACCATTATAAAACGGATATATTTTATGGTATTTAGGAGGTACTATTTCGTTTCCGTTCTCATCAATAACACCCCAAAATCCTTCGGAGTAAACAGTTGCTCTACCATTGACAAACTCACTGAAATAGTCATACCCATACCCCTTATTACTCTGAGCATCAGCAACCCCTTGAATTACCAGGAGTAATAGAAAAATAATTGCGTTTCGTATCATGCGCCTCGGCAGTATATTGCCTTTCTAAGTTAGCATTATGGCACTAAATTATCGAAAAAAACGGTTGGTTGTTTACGGTTCCCTTTTAAAGGCCAATAATAATTCATTTTGCAAACGTCTCTAAATAAAAGTCCATCAATTCAGCAAGTATACCCACACCAAGTGAATCATCCCTTAACATTGGGAGTTATAACAAAATATAGGAAACAAAGTTGGGCGAGTAAAATAGCCCAGAAAAGGAAAACCGGGAAACAAATCCCGGTTTTCACAAAATATTAAGTTTAGATTACCACGCAAAAAGAGGGAAATCCTTCATCATTCTGTTTACCTCCATCCTTACGGCATCAATTGTTGCTTGGTTATCGACATTACAGAGCACGGTATCAATAAGTTCCACAATTTGACCCATGTGCGCTTCTTTTAAACCACGAGTGGTAATAGCAGGAGTACCCACACGTAGACCCGATGTTTGGAATGGCGAACGGCTATCGAACGGCACCATGTTTTTGTTGATAGTAATATCAGCAAGCACGAGGGTGTTTTCGACCTTCTTTCCAGTAAGATCCGGGAATTTAGTGCGCAGATCAATCAGCATTGAGTGGTTATCGGTTCCGCCCGAAACAACCTTATAGCCCTTGTCCATAAACGCCTTTGCCATGGCGGCAGCATTCTTCTGAACGAGTGCTTGGTATACCTTATACTCAGGAAGCAATGCCTCTCCAAACGAAACTGCCTTAGCCGCAATTACGTGCTCGAGTGGTCCACCCTGAATACCAGGAAATACCGAACTGTTTAGTATCTGTGACATCATTTTAATCTCCCCCTTAGGCGTAGTCAAGCTCCATGGATTAGGGAAATCCTTGCCCATAAGAATAATACCGCCACGAGGTCCGCGTAGGGTTTTATGGGTTGTAGAAGTTACAATGTGCGCATACTTTAATGGGTTCTCAAGAAGAGTTGCAGCAATCAACCCGGCAGGGTGTGCCATATCAATCATCAGAATAGCGCCAACTTTATCGGCAATCGCACGCATACGCTTGTAGTCCCACTCACGGGAATATGCTGAAGCACCACCCACGAGCAACTTTGGCTTATGTTCAATGGCCATACGCTCCATCATATCGTAATCCACACGGCCGCTCTCTTCCTTTACGCAGTAGGAAACGGCGTTGTAAAGAATACCGGACATGTTAACTGGAGAGCCGTGGGAAAGGTGACCGCCATGCGACAAGTCTAGACCTAGAAAGGTTTCGCCCGGTTTAAGGCAAGCCATAAAAACGGCCATGTTTGCCTGAGCACCGGAGTGAGGCTGAACGTTGGCATACTCTGCATTAAAAAGGAGCTTAAGCCTATCAATAGCCAATTGTTCGGTTTGATCCACAATCTGGCATCCACCATAGTAGCGGGCACCGGGATATCCTTCGGCATATTTATTAGTAAGCACCGAACCCATAGCTTCAAGCACCTGATCGCTAACAAAGTTTTCAGAGGCAATAAGCTCAACACCGTGCATTTGGCGCTCGCGCTCTTTGGCAATAAGATCAAATATTTGAGTATCTCTTTTCATGGTTTCAACATATGAATTTGTGGTAAAAGTATGGATTTTGGTTTGAGTTTGAACCGATAAAAAGATTTTCTACAACAGGTTATTATCTTATTTTAATCGTTTGCGCAATTTATTAACCTGATTGAGGAAAAGATGATGAAAAGTTAAAAACTAAAACAACTCCACTACCGGAGTATTAAAAGACAGATGCCGGCAATAACAGCCAGCATCTGATTCTCTTATCGGGAATAAATCTAATTGGTTTTTTCGAGTAGATAGAGCATAAAAGCGTAGTTCAAAGCTACTTCATGTAACGATTTAAATCTACCAGATGCTCCACCATGTCCTGCTTCCATATCAATCTTAAATAGCAGTAAATTATCGTCAGTCTTCATATCTCGAAGCTTAGCAACCCACTTCTGTGGTTCAAAGTATTGCACTTGAGAATCGTAGTAGCCCGAAGTAACGAGCATGTTCGGATAATCTTTGGCAGTCACATTATCGTATGGTGAGTAGGATTTCATATAGTCGTAGTACTCCTTTATTTTAGGATTACCCCACTCGTCAAATTCCCCCGTGGTTAATGGAATACTCTCATCAAGCATGGTAGTAACAACATCGACAAATGGAACTTCGGCAATTATTCCCTTATAAAGATCGGGGCGCATATTGGCTATAGCACCCATAAGCAAGCCCCCTGCACTCCCACCTTGGGCAAAGAGCATAGATGGGCTAGTGTACCCCTCTTTGATAAGAAACTCCGAGCAGGCAATAAAATCGGTAAACGTATTCTTCTTCTTCAATAGTTTACCATCCTCATACCACTGCCTACCCAACTCTTGGCCACCTCTAACGTGGGCAATTGCATAGACAAAGCCCCTATCCAAAAGACTTAAGCGTGCTGTGCTAAAGTAAGGATCCATTGAAGCGCCATACGAACCGTAAGCATAAATAAGGCTCGGATTACTGCCATCGAGCTTTATTCCTTTTTTGTAAACAAGGCTTATGGGTATTAATACTCCATCCGAAGCTTTGGCCCATAGTCTTTTGGCCTCATAATTTTCCGGATTAAAATCAGCCCCAAGAACTTCTTGTCGCTTGAGCAATATTTTTGTTTGGGTGGCCACATCATAATCGTAAACCGACACGGGAGTGGTTAAAGAGGTATATCGAAACCGAACCTTTGTAGCGTAAAAATCGGGATTGTAATCTAAACTGGCAGTATAGGTTTCCTCGCCAAAATCAATTACATGCTCAGTGTTGGTTTTCCAATCTACTATTCGAATATTGGTTAAACCCTGCTTTCTCTCTTGTACTGTGTAGAAACTTTTATACACGTCAAACCCTTCAAGTAATACATCCGCCCGATGGGGTATAACCTCTTTCCAATTTAATTTTGAGGGAATGGTAATAGGCGCAGCCATCAACCTGAAATTTTTGGCATTATAATTCGTAACAAAATAAAACTTACCATCAAAGTCTGTAACGTTATACTCCAGACCACGCTCCCGGGGCTGAACAATCTTAAAGGAGGCATCCGGGGTATTGGCATTTAAATACTGATATTCAGTAGCCAGAGTAGAGATAGAAGCGATATAAATGAAATCGTTTGTTTTCGATTTATCCAATGTAAGGCTAAAGGTCAAGTCCTTTTCCTGAAAGACAACTGGATCTTCGGTCTCGTCTAGGTTACTCAACTTATGCTTCAACACTTTATATGGCCGCAAAGAAGAATCCTTAATCGTATAAAAGATGGTATTATTATCATTTGCCCAAACGGTTTCACCTGTGGTGTTCGATATCTTTGTGGGCAACAACTTCCCAGAAACCAAGTCTTTAAAATAGATTGTATACTTTCGTCGGCTAAGGGTATCCACGCCATAGGCAATAATCTTATTGTTTGAACTTACCGAAACATCGGCAACATTAAAGAAACTATACTTATCCGCCAGTTCATTCACATTTAAGAGTATCTCCTCCGAAGTATTCAGGGTTCCTTTCTTTCGACAGTAAATTGGGTATTCCTGATTTTTCTCGAATCGAGTATAGTAAAAGTAGCCGTTATCAAAGTAAGGAGCTGTCACATCCTCCTCCTTAATCCGCCCCTTCATCTCATTAAAAAGTTTTTCCTGAAGGGCCTCAGTTGGTTTTAATACAGAGTTGGCATAAGCATTCTCAGCGTGTAGATTGGCTAAGACAGCAGGTGTATCGCGCTCTTGCATCCAGAAATACGGATCGATTCGTGTGTCGCCAAAGGCAGTTATTTCATATGGCTTTTTTTCCGCAATAGGAGGTTTTACTCGACTACACGAGATGATGGTAGCAACAAACAATGTGGCTAAAAACAGTCTAAATAAACGAATACTCATAGTTATTTCGGTTTTAAACAAATTACGTTCCATCCAAAGAGGAAATTGTGCTATCAAATTTAGAACATACCACGTCACCGATCAACTATTTAGCACATTTATTTGTGTAAATTTTTAAAAACAAAGAATCCATAAGGTCCAGAGTCTCATTAAAGAGGTTAACTATAGTCAAAAAACGATTCCTCAGATAAAGATGCCCATCACTTCACTAATGAACTCAAGCCCAAAAAGTGGTTGTCGACAATTCCTTCACTATAACATTGTCAATACGTCATTAGTCACTATTGCGACTCCCTTTGCCAAACGCAAGGCTGATGATCGGTAAGAGTAACATATATCAACGTTTTCCAGCGAACATACTATTACTTTTACCGTTCTAAGAATGACTGCAAGCATGGAAAATTCTACAAAACACAATACTGTTACCTCTAGTGCTTGGAATTGGAAATTAGTATTCAATGCCTATTCAAAAAAATTTGCAAATTCAGAAAAATGACTCCAATAGATAACATAAAAATAATAGAGAAATTGGAGGCGGAGATTGTTGCGCTTAAGATGCAGAACCAATGGCTTTCCTTGGCAGTAAACGATTGCCCTGAAGCTATACTTATTACAGACAAAGAAGGGAAAATTGACTCTGTAAATCCTGCATTTACCACGATAACCGGATATACTCATCGAGACATAATTGGAAAAAAACCTTCGATTCTAAAAAGCGATATACATGGTGATGCACTATATGCCGATCTTTGGACCACCGTGCTTGCCGGACATCGCTGGGAGGGTGAAATATGCAATAAGCGTAAGGACGGATCCCTATACTGGGAGAAAAACTCCATAGCCCCCATCAAAAATGAACACGGGGAGATTACCCATTTTGTTTCTACGAAGGTAGATATTAGCCATTTCAAAGAAAAGGAATCGAGCCAATTGGAATTACTGTATTGGAAACGAAAAGTTTTGGAAACGCTACCCGCAGGAGTTGCAATCGAATCGAACGGTAAAATCATTTGGATTAACAAAACTCTTTCGAAAATTACCGGGATCGAAGAACAGGAAATTCTTAATCATCCCATTGAATCAATGTTTCCTTCCATAGAAAGAGATGAAAGCCTAAGCATTAGAGCCATAGAAGAACAATCAAAAGGGATAATATTCGATATTGATTTGAGATTACGCCAAGTTGGAAAACGAAAGATTTGGTGCAACCTAAAAGCGCAAAGTTTCTCTTACTCCAATGGGAACATGGAGCTTGTCTGGTTGTTTCAAGATATATCCTTGCATAAGACTGCGGAAAAGAAATTGCGCGAAAACGAGGAACTGTTCCAAAACGCATTCAGTAGCAATGCCAGCCTAATGTTTATCGCATCCTACCCCGCTGGAAAGATTGAGGAAATTAACCCTTCCTTTGAAAAAAGAACCGGATTCACCAAGGAAGAAGTACTCGGAAGAACTAGTGATACCATTCACCTTTGGAAGTCAAAAACGAAAGAAAAGATATACACCCTACTGGCTGAGAAAGGGTCTGTAACCGATCTCGACACATACTACTTTACAAAAGAGGGCACTCGTCGAAATTGCCTGATAAATATTGCGCTAATTGAGAGCACAAAAGGAAGTTCAACCTTCATTACACTTACTGATACCACTACAAGCAAGCAAGCACTTCGCTCGCTAAAAGAAAACGAGGAACGATTCCGCTTTATGGCAGAAGGAATTAATGATATAATCAGCCTGCACAGTCCAACACCGGAACTTACTATTCAATATATCTCCCCCGTTGTTAAGCAAATCTTAGGAATCACATCCAGCAAACTTATTGGATTATCGCCAAGAGAATTAATCGCTCCAATCAATTCATTAAACGAAATTGACGGCGCCATAAGTAGAATATTAGGAAAAGAGAGTATGAGGGAAATTGTGCAGTATAAATTCGATTCCATTTATAAGGAAACATGGATTGAAACTAGCATGAAACCAATGATGGGAAGCGATGGCAGCATCATAAGAATTGCGGCAGTATCGAGAGACATTACGCATCGTAAGAAAATAGAGCAACAACTCCTCGAGGTAAGTGAAATGAAGGATAAATTTCTTTCGATAATTGCACACGATCTTAAAAACCCTTTCAATACGCTTCTAGGGTTCTCATCCTTACTTAAGGACAATGCCGATCACTATTCCCTGAAACGAATAAAAGACTTTGCTGGTGATATTTACAATGCGGCTCTTGGAGGAGTAACCCTTCTCGATGAACTACTGGAGTGGGCATTGCTTCAATCTGGTCGCCTAACTTCATTCCCCACTAAGTTCAACTTGTATGACAACAGCAAAGACGTCTTCGAACTTGTCAACATTCAAGCGGTATCAAAACACATTATCCTAATAAACAGCATTCCACCTGACATTATGGTATACGCCGACAAGAGAATGGACTCTACCGTATTGCGTAATCTCATCAGCAATGCATTAAAATTCACCCCTAGCGGCGGGATTGTCCGAGTATCAGTGAAACAAATTCAAAATTTCGTAGAAGTAAGTGTTTCCGACACAGGCGAAGGGATTCCTGAACAGGACATCCAAAAACTATTTCGAATAGATGTAAAACCAAGCGAAATAGGTGTCAGTTCCGAACAGAAAGGATCCGGATTAGGGTTAATCCTCTGCCAAGAATTTGTGAAAAAAAATGGAGGAACAATTTCCGCTAAAAGTGTTTTTGGGCAAGGGTCTGAATTCACCTATACCATACCGGCCCCATTAAGTGATCTCGCTACAATGTAGTTTGCATGAGGGAATACAATTTTTCATCACCTTGCATTCTAAGACTGTAATAAACTATTTAGACAATGCAAACGCACGGCAAAGTATGCCGTGCGTTTCCATTAGAGCCACTGCGTAATATAAGTATATCAAAGCATCCCGTCTCCTTCAAAATTGCAAAACCTTGCGAAATAAACTTTGAACTAGTAAACTTTAAACAAGTATAGTTGTTTGATATTTATATAAAAATGCGTGACAAACAATAATCGGATATACTAATCGTATTAAAAACAACGATCTATGGCCTTTGATATTGAAATGATAAAGTTGGTTTATAGCAATTATCCTTCGAAAATTGCAAAGGCACGGCAACTGCTTAACCGCCCACTTACCCTTACCGAAAAGATACTATATACGCATTTATGGGACGAAATACCTGCCACTCCTTACGAGAAGGGTACAGACTATGTAGATTTCGCTCCCGATAGAGTTGCTATGCAGGATGCAACCGCCCAAATGGCCTTACTACAATTCATGCAGGCAGGGCGGAGTAGTGTTGCAGTACCATCGACGGTTCATTGCGACCACCTTATACAAGCAAAGCATGGAGCTATCGCCGATCTTGCTACTGCCCTTCAAGGAAATGAAGAGGTTTACAATTTCCTTTCATCGGTAAGCAACAAATACGGCATTGGTTTTTGGAAACCAGGAGCAGGAATTATCCACCAAGTATTGCTCGAAAACTATGCCTTTCCCGGAGGAATGATGATTGGAACCGATTCACATACCGTAAATGCCGGCGGATTAGGAATGATTGCGATTGGCGTGGGAGGTGCCGATGCCGTAGATGTAATGGCCAGCATGGCATGGGAACTTAAATTCCCCCAACTTATTGGAGTAAAGTTAAAAGGAAAGCTCAATGGTTGGGCTACAGCAAAAGATGTCATTCTAAAAGTTGCAGGAATACTTACCGTAAAGGGAGGCACCGGCTACATTCTGGAATACTTTGGCGACGGAGCCGAAACCATTTCGGCAACAGGAAAGGGAACAATATGCAACATGGGTGCCGAAATTGGTGCCACTACCTCGGTGTTTGGCTACGACAACAAAATGAAGGAATACTTAGTTGGAACCGATCGCGCCGAAATTGCCGCTATGGCAGACCAGATCAAGGTACATTTAACTGGTGATAGCGAAGTTTACGCACATCCAGAGAAATTTTTCGATCAACTTATAGAAATCGACCTATCTACCCTCGAACCACACATCAATGGTCCATTCACCCCAGATAAAGCATGGCCCATTTCCGAATTTGCACAGGCCGTTAAAGACAACAACTGGCCAGCGAAACTAGAGGTAGGTCTAATTGGCTCCTGCACCAACTCCTCCTACGAGGATATTACGAGAGCCGCCTCCATAGCAAAACAAGCCTTAGATAAAGGATTTAAAGTGAAAGCGGAGTTTACCGTAACACCTGGGTCGGAACTAGTGCGATACACCATTGAAAGAGATGGGCTTCTTGGCACCTTCGAAAACATTGGTGGTATGGTTTTGGCGAATGCTTGCGGGCCTTGCATAGGTCAATGGTCACGACATAACGCAGAGAAGGGGGAGAAAAATTCCATTATCACCTCTTTTAATCGGAATTTCGCAAAAAGAAATGATGGTAATCCAAACACCCACGCATTTGTTGCCTCACCCGAAATTGTGACAGCACTCGCCATTGCAGGTGATCTCTGCTTTAACCCACTCACAGATACGCTGACCAATGAGAATGGGAATCAAATTAAATTTAATGAACCAACCGGAATAGAACTACCGCCTGCCGGATTTGCTGTAAAGGATAATGGGTTTCAAGCACCTGCTGCTGATGGAAGTAACATACAGGTAGTTGTAGATCCTTCATCGAAGCGTCTTCAACTCCTTGAACCATTTATACCATGGAACCAAAAGGATTACACGGGTCTAAAATTACTAATTAAGGCAAAGGGGAAATGTACCACTGACCACATATCAATGGCAGGTCCTTGGCTAAAATACAGAGGCCACCTTGAGAACATTTCTCGAAACA
This sequence comes from Williamwhitmania taraxaci, assembly GCF_900096565.1. NCBI lineage: Bacteria > Pseudomonadati > Bacteroidota > Bacteroidia > Bacteroidales > Williamwhitmaniaceae > Williamwhitmania > Williamwhitmania taraxaci. The sequence continues at coordinate 4,097 of NZ_FMYP01000034.1, read as the reverse complement.
TGCTCATTGGCGCCACCAACGCCTTTAATGATTTGCCCAACAAGGTTAAGAATCAACTCACCGGACAATATACCGAAGTCCCCGATTCTGCATTGGCATACAAGAAAGCCGCGTTTGGCTCCATAGTTATTGGTGATGAAAACTACGGTGAAGGATCCTCTCGCGAGCATGCGGCCATGGAACCACGATTCCTAGGAGTGAAGGTGATTTTAGTAAAATCGTTTGCGCGAATCCACGAGACTAACCTTAAAAAGCAAGGAATGCTTGGCCTTACTTTTGCCAACAAGAACGACTACGATAAGGTATTAGAGGACGACAGCATTGATGTATTAGGACTTACTAGCATTTCTCCGGGAAAGAATCTTACAATTGTTTTGCACCACGCCAACAGAACAACAGATCAATTCGAAGCAATACACACCTATAATCAAAATCAACTGGAATGGTTTAAGGCAGGAAGTGCTCTTAACCAAATAAAGAGAAATAATAACCCAAAAAAGTAACCCAAAATACTACTACCCATGAGTAAAATTGAACAATGGACGAAATTAGCTGAAAATGCCAGCAACATCGACAATGAACTTTATACTAAGTTCGACGTAAAGAGAGGCCTAAGAAACGCTGACCAAACGGGTGTTTTAGTTGGACTGACCAACGTTGGAACGGTTATAGGTGTTGAAAAGAACGAAAAAGGCACTACTCCTGTTGAAGGCCGATTGGAGTATAGAGGCATTACGATTGACAAACTCGTGGATGGCTTTCAATCCGATAAACGCCAAGGCTACGACGAAACAGTATACCTACTTTTATATGGAAAACTTCCAAACCGCCAAGAGTTGGAGGATTTCACCGCCTACATGGCTCAACAACGATACCTACCACAATACTTTACAAAAGATATAATTCTTTCATTCAGGGGCAAGGATGTAATGAATATGCTGGCACGATCGGTGCTGGCATTGTATACTACTGAAGATAATCCGGACGATGTTTCCACAAAGAATGTATTGGAACAAAGTCTTAGCCTTATCGCCAAATTCCCCGCAATTGTAGCATATTCCTTCCATGGCATGCGCTACCACCATATGAACAAGGCTCTGGTAATACGACATCCAAAACCAGAATTGAGCACAGCAGAAAACTTCCTCTACATGCTCAAAGGTGGAAACAGATATACACCGCTGGAGGTGGAAATCCTTGATTTAATGCTCGTGCTACACGCCGAACATGGAGGAGGAAACAACTCTTCTTTTACCACCCATGTGGTCTCCAGCACCCTTACAGATACCTATTCTGCCATCTCCGCCGCTCTTGGAGCACTCAAAGGCCCACTTCATGGTGGTGCCAACATAAAAGTAATGGCGATGGTAGATGATATTAAAAATAACGTGAGAGATTGGGCTAGTGAGCGTGAGGTAGGTGCATATCTGCATAAAATACTTGACAAAAAAGCCTTTGACGGCTCAGGAAAACTGTATGGGCTAGGACATGCTGTCTATACCCTTTCCGACCCACGAGCTATACTTCTTAAAAATAAGGCTCGCGAAGTAGCAATCGAAAAAAATAAACTCGACGAATTTGAATTATATGCACTGATTGAAAAAATAGGACCTGGCATTTTTGCCGAGAGCAAAGGCGACAATAAAGTTATTGCTCCTAATGTTGACTTCTACTCAGGATTCGTCAACTGCTCACTTGATATGCCACCTGCCATCTATACACCTCTGTTTGCAATGTCGCGTATTGCCGGCTGGAGTGCACACAGGATAGAGGAGATAAATAGCGCAAAACGCATCATTCGTCCTGCCTATAAAGCAGTAGGACCAAAAACAGAGTATATACCTCTCCACAACCGATAAATTAAATATTTTTTTTGGGGATTGACGTTGGTCAGTCCCCAACCTCATCGAATTAAATTTAGAGTATGACAACAAGAATAACAATGACAAACCCGTTGGTCGAAATTGATGGAGATGAGATGACACGGGTATTGTGGCCAATCATTAAAGAAAAGTTGATCGTCCCATTTGTTGATTTAAAGACCGATTACTATGACCTTGGTATCGAAAACAGAGATGCAACCGACGACCAAGTCACTACCGACGCAGCAAATGCCATAAAAAAGTGGGGCGTTGGTGTTAAGAATGCCACCATTACGCCAAATGGAGCTAGGGTAAAGGAATACAACTTAAAAAAACAATGGAAATCGCCCAATGGCACCATTAGGGCACTACTTGATGGGACCGTATTCCGCAAACCTATTTTGGTAAAAAATATTGAACCCTCCATAAAAAGTTGGAAAAAACCAATCATTGTAGGCCGTCATGCCTACGGAGACCTCTACAAATCGGTGGAGACATATGCATGCCATCCAGGAAAAGCAGAATTAGTATTTACCGAAACTAATGGCAAAGAAAAACGGATAACCATCCATGATTTTGAGGGTGCAGGAGTGCTTCAAGCGATGCACAATACAGAAGAAAGCATACAAAGTTTTGCACACAGTTGCTTTCGATTTGCCCTTGATCAGCAATTAGATGTTTGGTTTGCCACAAAGGATACCATATCAAAAACCTACGATCAGCGTTTCAAAATAGTGTTCCAACGAATATTCGATAAGCATTATCAACAAGATTTCGAGAAAAAGAATATTCATTATTACTACACCCTTATCGACGACATGGTGGCCAAACTCGTAAAAAGTGAAGGTGGATTCCTTTGGGCATGTAAGAATTACGATGGCGATGTAATGAGCGATCTTGTGGCCTCTGCCTTTGGTTCCTTGGCAATGATGACATCAGTTTTAGTTTCGCCAAACGGATATTTTGAGTACGAGGCGGCACATGGAACTGTTCAGCAGCATTATTATAAACACTTAAGAGGAGAAAAGACATCAACAAACCCCACTGCACTAATATTTGCTTGGACAGGTGCTCTGCGAAAAAGAGGAGAATTAGATTTTAATGCCAACCTTCAACTCTTTGCCGACAAACTCGACAGAGTGCTTATTGAAACAGTTGAGGAAGGATTTATGACCGGAGATCTAGCCCTATTGGCAAATCCACCAGCACAACGAATACTTTCGTCAGTGGAATTCATTGAGGAGTTATCGAAACGATTGCAACGATAAATATACTTAAGACAAAAGAGCAACGACCGACAGGTTGTTGCTCTTTTGTGTGTAAAAAGGGATTCAAAAACAACTGCGTCCCATAGTGGCGCGACAGTTACCACAACAGACAAGAGTAATATAGATAGGCTGATTCGGAACAATCTAACCTTTCGATCCATAAAAAAGGTGCCGCACCTACGGCGCTCAAAAAGACGCAAGCGGTAAGTTTTTTTTACCATAATGTGGTGCCTACGGCACCGTTCTGCAAACACCTTAAGTGGCAAGTTGCACTGGTTGTAACCACAAAAATGCTTCCGGTTAATTATTTTACCTACTCACCATACCTCACAAATCCCACCGGCTCCGTCGGAGCCATACGTTGGTAGAAACGAAAACAGCAAGACATATTTGCGCTCCGTAGGTGCGCAACAGTAACGACAACGGACAAAAGGAACAGGACAATAGAGGTAGTTCAATTAGAAACGATCGCCTCTGCGTTTAAAAAAAAGTGCCGCACCTACGGCGCTCAAAAAGACGCAAGCGGTAAGTTTTTTTTACCATAATGTGGTGGCTACGGCACCGTTCAGCAAAAACCTTAAGATGTGAGTTGCACTGGTTGTAACCACGAAAACGCTTACGGTTGCCGAATTTATTCACGCACCATACCTCCAATATGCCTACGGCTCCATAGGAGCCAAACGTTGGTAGAATCGATAATAGCATTACCAATTTGCGCTCCGTAGTTGCGCCACATCAACCACAACAGGCAAGCGGAAAAATCAATACCCAACTGTCGTGCAGGTTCAGCCTTTGATCAGCACATAACACATCCAAGATCATCCGCTTCCTGATGAGGCACACGCTGGTAAATGGGCTTGGCCCCGGTTAGCGGAGAGCGAGCGCTTTTTCGGTGGGGTATAAACAAAAAAATCCCGGCCTCTTGCGAGACCGGGATTGAAGAACGGCGGCGACCTACTCTCCCACC
>NZ_FMYP01000033.1 GCF_900096565.1 Williamwhitmania taraxaci | reverse complement strand
TATCCCCGTTGGCACACCAAATGCACACTATTACCGCTGATAATGGAAAGGAGTTTGCAGCACATCAGGTTATTGCCGAAAAGTTGCAAATAAATTTTTACTTTGCACGGCCATACCACAGCTGGGAGCGCGGCGCTAACGAGAATGCAAACCGCTTGGTAAGGCAGTATTTCCCGAAGAAAACGGACTTTAAAACGATAACACAAGAGCAGGTTCAGTGGGTCGAAGATATTCTTAACAGTCGGCCTAGAAAAAGGCTAGGGTTTATCTCTCCCCTCTTAACATATAATCAGTTAACCCAAGTTGCATTTGTGAGTTGAATCTTGCTCTGTTATCCCTGAATTTCTAATTTCAAACAGAATAAAATTCAAAGACAAACCCTTGCATAACCGTCTAAGTCAACTAGTTTACACCGCAACATTGAAGACAAACAGTGCTATTTTGAATCAAATAATTAGATGAGCCTGGAGGAAAAGAAAAAAGCAGTTGGGGTAACTAAGATTAATAGCAACAAAAAGGGTGTCTCAACAACGTTAAAACACCCTTCTGTTTTACTAAATAATATAACATTTTACTCCATAATTCAACGGAAAAACCCAGTCCACTTAATGTAATTCGAACAGTTAAAAAACTGGAATTACTGAGTAGCCAGCCTGTCGCAGTAGAGCAACAACCCCCTCGCTTCCCCCAAGATGACCTGACCCAACTGCAAAAAAGCATGTCGACTCTTTTGCTAGTTTACCAATTCTAGGTACCCAGGCATGATTCCTATTCTTAATCAACAATTCCTCCATCTCCTTAAAATCGTTTGAGGTCTCAAGCATATAGCGGTATATATCCTCAATATTTTGGGTTTCGTAAGCGGTGAGCATGGCATCATATTCGGCTTTCGATTTATTAAAATCGATAATGCTCTCTACTAACATTTTTGCCTGCTTGTCGAGCGGCACCTTATCGATATACCCAATTTGCTCCTGCACAGTTTCCAATCCGAGAACTTCCTTACCAAGTGCACCGGCCATCTGAACAAATATTCCCTCATACGATGCAGGATTTTGTCCAATAATTTTGGGCAGCATAAAGGAGGTCAAAAGCATTGGTTTAACGTTTGCCAACGGGGCTAATGGTATCCCCAATGAGTCGATAAAGAATTTTGCAATCAGTTCATATTCGTCGTGCGACAAAATACGATCTAGCGCATTATCGGTCATCAGCATCTCCTGCTGCAACTCCGACATCATCCCAGGCTCGTCCATATCGATCTCGAGGACCACCTTCTCACAAGAGGCTAGCGCCTTTTCAACCGAATCGGGCAAGAAAAATCGACTTTGAGGCAAGGCATGTATGGTTCCAAATAAATAAGATGGACTGGCGAGCCCATTCCCTGATACCTTCCACAACAATGACGAGCTTTCCGAATCTTGTCCCTGAGCAAATATGGCAGGTGCAACGATTAAAGGCACTATGATCATTTTTTTTAATGTTGACAACCGAAAATTCTCCAAATCATTAAGAGTTATATTATTAGGCAGGACAAACTGGGTTATTAACGAGTCGGCATGAAGAAATATTCCATTTCCTATTCACATCCACAATTACCCTCAAGGGTACAGATGGAGTCGAATACGGCAATGGTAGCCATATTGACGATCTCCCTTACGGAACTTTCAATAGGAACTACGTGAACGGGCTTAGCAATGCCAACAAGGATAGGGCCCACCACCTCAAATCCGCCTAATTCCTGCAGGAGTTTGTAAGAGATATTGCCAGAAGCCAAGTCGGGAAATACTAAGGTATTCACCCGTTTCTCACCCCATTTAGAAAAAGGGAATTTTTCCATTCGAATCTTCTTATTCAGGGCAAAATTTGCCTGAACCTCTCCATCTACAATGATTTCTGGATGGTTGGCATGTAGAATCTCTACTGCCCTTCGTGAAATTTCAGGTTGACCAGTTGGGACAGAACCAAAGTTAGAGTACGAGACCATAGCGATTACCGGTTCAATATTGAAACGACGCACGGCTCTATCCACAAGTAGCGTTGTAGCCACAAGCGTTTCGGCGTTAGGTTGATCGTTCACCGTGGTATCCGCGAGGAAAATTGGACCTTGCTTGGTCATTACCATATACATCCCAGCAATATGATTCCCGGGATTATCGGTGCCTACAATTTGGAGCGCTGGCTTAATGGTTGTGGAATACTTCGACGAATATCCCGAAATAAATGCATCAGCGTCGCCCACCTCAACCATCATTATTCCAAATTGGTTGCGATCGTACATACTGTCAATCGCTTCTTGATAGGTAATCCCTTTCCGCTTTCTTTTTTCGAAGAATAGTTTGGCAAACACCTCTCTACGACAAGCTTCAGCATCGCCATAAAACTCGATAATAGTTGCGCCATTGAGGTCGATGTTATTATCAAGAGATATTTTTCTAATCTTCTCAGCGCTACCCAAGAGTATTGGCGTAGCAATTCCCTCTTGGAGAATTTGCTGTGCAGCTTGAAGCACTTTTAGTCGTCCACCCTCAGCAAAAACAATTCGCTTACCGCTGTTGCGTGTTCTATCTCTAACGGTACGGATTATGGCATTATCGTAGCCCAGACGTTGCTCTAACTCAGTTTTATAGGCATCCCAATCCTCAATAGTTTTTCGTGCGACACCCGATTTCACTGCTGCTTGAGCAACCGCAACGGATATAGTAGAAATAAGCCGAGGGTCGAGCGGTGTTGGAATCAGGTAGTCGCGTCCAAAGGCCAGCGTCTTTTTATTATATGCATTGGCCACAATATCAGGAACTACCTCTTTTGCCAAGGATGCAAGGGCTCTAACAGCGGCCACCTTCATCTCCTCGTTAATAGTTTTTGCCCGAACATCCAATGCTCCTCGGAAGATGTAAGGAAAGCCTAGCACATTGTTTACTTGGTTGGGGTAATCGCTCCTACCTGTTGCAAAGATAATGTCGGGACGCGCTTTCATGGCCAAATCGTATGCAATCTCAGGGTCGGGATTTGCCAGAGCAAAAACGATGGGTTCCTTCGCCATGGATTGAACCATTTCAGTGGTAAGCACGTTGGCCGCAGAAAGTCCAAGGAACATATCGGCTCCAACCATTGCTTCCTCAAGGGTATCTACGGTTCGTTGGGTTGCAAACTGAGCCTTTATGGAGTTAATATCTTTCCTTCTAGTAGAAATTGCGCCCTTGGAATCGCACATTACCAAATTCTCGGCACGAATACCGAGCGCGAAATAAAGTTTTGCGCATGCCACTGCGGCTGCTCCAGCACCATTTACCACAACAATTAAATCCTCTATCTTCTTTCCATTTATAGTCAATGCATTAAGCAAGGCTGCCGAGGAAATTATGGCAGTTCCATGTTGATCGTCATGCATTACAGGAATATCGAGCAATTTCTTTAGCCGTTCCTCTATTTCGAAACACTCTGGCGCTTTAATATCCTCAAGGTTGATGCCGCCAAAGGTTGGAGCAATCAGCCGGACTGTCTCCACAAATTTATCGATGTCGTGAGTATCCACTTCAATGTCGAAAACGTCGATGTCGGCGAAGGTTTTGAATAGCAATCCCTTCCCTTCCATTACCGGTTTTCCGGCAAGGGCCCCTATATCGCCAAGGCCAAGCACTGCAGTTCCATTCGAGATAACAGCAACTAGATTTCCTTTTGCTGTGTATTTATAGGCATCCTCGGGATTCTTTTCGATTTCCAAACAGGGAGCAGCAACACCGGGACTATAGGCTAGGGAAAGATCCTTTTGGGAACTATTTGGTTTTGTGGGAACTACTTCAATTTTTCCTGGTCTACCTTGGGCGTGATAATCAAGTGCTTCCCTTTTTAATCCTTCCTCCATAATACCTATTTTAAATTGTTGCTAATCATTATAAATCGCATTGTTCCGCCACCCATACTCTAATTGTGGATTTGGATAGACAACGGTGTGTAGGAAACAAGAAACGCCGAAAAAAGTTCCGGCGTTTCTTAGAGTTTAAAAAGATCTACCGACCCGACTCAGTCTCCATTCTACTGGTTTTAAGTGGATTTGCAGATATCTCCTTATGAAGTTTTCTATTATTAAATAGGTCACAAGCGAGGTAAATTGCACTGCGAAAAGAGTTTGCATTTGCTTCATCTTTACCCGCTATTTCATACGCTGTTCCGTGAACAGGGGAGGTTCGAATAATAGGGAGCCCTGCAGTAAAGTTTACACCTTCATCAAACACCATCGACTTGAAGGGAATTAAACCTTGATCGTGATACATCGCCAAAACAGCATCAAACTTGCTAAAGCCTTCGGAGCCAAAAAAACCATCGGCGGGATAAGGTCCTAACGCAAGGATACCTTTATTTCTTGCCGTTTCCAGAGCAGGAATAATGACATCGATCTCCTCTTTTCCTAGGAGACCATTATCGCCAGAATGGGGATTCAGTCCCAAAACAGCAATGCGGGGTTTCCTAATGCCAAAATCCTGAATCAATGTCTTATTGAGTATAGTAAGTTTTTTAAGGATTACCTCCATTGTAATAGATTCTGAAACCTTTTCCAACGGTATATGACCCGTAACGACACCTATTTTTAACACATCAGAAACCATGAGCATGAGTGCATCATCGCAATCAAAACTTTTGGCGAAATATTCTGTGTGTCCAGGAAAATGAAATGTATCGGTTTGGACGTTATTCTTATTTATGGGCGCGGTAACAATAACATCGATTTTCCCAGCCTTTAGGTCAGCCACGGCCGCTTCGAGCGATAGAATGGACCCCTGTCCACCCATAGGTGTGCTTTTCCCAATATCTACCCGAACGTTGTCATCCATTACATTAATCAAGTTAGAACGCCTTGGATTGGCTTCGTCTACATCCTTAACCGGGTTGAATATAAAACTCTCAACATTTACAGCTTTGCGGTGGTAGGCAGCAACTTTGGGTGAACCGTAAACAATTGGAGTGCAAAAATCATTGATACGGGCATCCTGTAATGCCTTTATAATCACCTCGTATCCAATACCATTAATATCGCCTTGGGTTATTCCAACCCTAACTCTTTCTTCGCTCATAGATAACCGTTTTCAATTATACCAGCAACATAATAATTGTAGCCAGTTAATAATATAGTTTGTAAAGTTAATAAATTCCCTGTTGCTAAGTGGGGGATCACCTAAAAACCGCACAAGGGTTTTTTACTTCGGTTTTTTTGTTGAAATTTACATCACTATCGAACGCCAAATACGGCAGCAGAACGAACATCTTGTTGGATTAAAATGACGATGAGTTTAGACAATATATACCAGAAAGCCTACTCGTTAGAGTTTTTAACAGCCGCAGAGGGAATGATCCTTCTCACAACGGCACCACTTAGCGAATTGATGGGATTAGCCCACCTCATTCGTCTCAAAAAGGCGCACAACTACGTTACTTGGCAAATTGATCGAAAGATTAATATCACCAATATCTGCATCTCTGGTTGCAAATTTTGTGATTCTTACTCCGAACCACAAAGCTCTATGGCATATATCACCACATTAGAAGAGTACATCGAAAAAGTGGAAGAGTTGCTTAAATATGGTGGTGAGCAACTTGTTTTGCAAAGTGGACTAAATCCAGAGCTGGGCATCGAGTTTTACAAATCACTATTTAGTGAATTAAAAGACATTTTTCCTCGACTTAAAATTCATGCCCTAGGCTCTCCCGAAATTGGATTTCTTGCAAAAATGGAGAACCTCACTTACAAGCAGGTGCTCGAACAATTGGTCGAGTCAGGATTGGATAGTTTACCTGGACATGGTGGCGAAATACTCTGCGAAAGGGTTAGGCTGGATCTGTCGCCTACACGACTAGACTCCTCGGAATGGTGGGCAGTTATGGCGGAGGCTCATGCCCTAAGAATTGGAACATCTGCCTCCATTGTTTTCAGCCAAATGGAAAGCCCTCACGAGCAAATAGAACATCTAGTAAAAATAAGGGACCTTCAATCGAAAAAGCCACTTGGTGCTCCCGGCTTTGAGGAGTTTATACCTTTAGTTTCTGGGGCAAGGCTCCAAACCATGCCATTGGCTGGCCAGAATTTACTACAAATGCCGCCCGAAGATTATATTCGAAGCGTGGCTATTTCTCGGATTATGCTATCAAATATCACCAACATCCAAGCATCTTACCTGTCTGTTGGTAAAGAAGTTGCCCAAGCATGCCTGCATGCAGGGGCCAACGATTTTGGATCTATTATGCTCGATGATAATCCAAATATTGCCGGAGTTAAGCGAATGGATGCCTACGATATTCAGAAGGCAATTGCCGATGCTGGATTTGAACCGAAACTGAGGAATAGAAAGTATGAACTGCTAGAACTACCCGACTGTGAATTTAGCCGCATTATGCGCTTTGAGGAACTACGAACCAGTCCTTATAACATTTAACTATACCCTCTAGTAAACTTGTATTGTAATTGCATTTACCCTTTTATAGCGGAGTTGCATGGGTATGCAAACGAGATCCAATGCCGAAGGCAGATCGTTGTTTGTAAAGAAGCCGGTATAGGTCCTATTTGTATTCCCCTTGTATTCTATTTTGATATTATATTGCCGCTCAATCTCTTCTAAAACCCTTCCGATACTCTCCTGTTGGAAATAAAATTTACCCTCCACCCATTTGGCTTCTAGATCAATATTGGTCTTCTCCCGTTGGACCCGAGCACCTTTAAGAACCTTAGTCTTATATCCCGGCAATAAAAGTTTTGATTCTCCACTAGATTTACTCATTACCAGAACTTTTCCCGTGATGCAGCTGACCTTTACCTCATTTGCCCTTGCATACACATTGAAGCTTGTACCCAGAACGCTAGTAACCGACTCCGAGGTGATTACAGAAAACCTTCTTCCTGCCTTTACTTTGAAAAAAGCCTCTCCCTCCAACTTAATCTCCCTGCGATCATTCCAATGTTTGGTGTTGTAGCGAATGGTTGTGCCCGAGTTAAGATAAACCACGGAACTATCGGGAAGATATGCCGTGACCATCTGACCATTTCCTGTAGTAAGGGTGATACTACCGCTCAGCGCAATAAAATAGTACGATACCAGAAAAATGGCAATTGTAGCTGCAGCAAGAAGTGCTCGAAAAGTTAAACTACGTGTAAAAATAGTTGTTGCAACAGTTCTGTTTTCGGATAATCGACCCATTAATTGAAGCCACGCGTCCTCTTTAGAGATAGTGGCAGGTGCTCTTAGAAAGCGAAGATTATTAAAAAGAGCAATCTCCCTCATTTCCTCTTTCGTCGGCCCACTATTTTCCTTGCGTTTCACGGTTTCCTAGAGTTATTTTCATAAGTAATACAACCGCATGGATGAATACCCTACTTCAAGATAGCATATTTCGTTCGTCTGAATAAATGTGTCTGTGAACTGTCAATAAAGGAGAATATCTTTCGGAATTATGCAACGATTAAAAGGAAAAATTGAAGTAGAGCGTATTCAATCGTCCCATCCCATTTATATCGGAGAACTCTAAGGGTGAAATACCCTGCAACACCTGCTCATAGGCATCGTCCTTGATCTGGTATGGCCGTCCGAGTATATTGCTAATATCTAAAACATTAACGATATTCATGCCCACCTTACAGTCCACCTTGCCAATATTATAGGCATAACCAATTGCTAAGTCGAGTCGTTGGTATGCTGGCAACCGCTCAGAATTCTTTGAATAGGAAGGCGATAACACGGTGGAATTCGTAAAGGTTGGGGCATCCCAAGGTTTGCCGGAGCCATAAATCCATGCGAGCGAGAAGTTCCATCTGCGCACTTTTGCGACCCCAAATATTTTTAATTCGTGCAGCTGGTCGTCATAGGCCGGATAGGAATCACTGCCATTTATAGTTTTCGATTCATTACTCGCCTTGCTTAGCGTGTAGGCCAGCCATAATTGATATCGTCCAAAATTCTGCTTGAGCATAACGTCCAATCCCAAAACAGTGCTAGAATATTTATAGAAACTGCGATTTAAGGTTATCTTGTTCGTTGCCGTTCTCCGGTACGAATTATAAATGGCCGCCAACCCGTCCGTGAATTTTGAATACCCCTCAACGTCAATACTCATTGAACTATAAGGTTTAAGGCTAAACCCGGCAATGTAGTGATCGGAAATTACGACAGGGAATCGAGCGCCATCCGAAACGGCCCAAACGCTCCTATAATCAGTAGCAGAAACCATCGGTATTCGATTTATAAACTGATGATATCTCCCAGCTGAAGCCTTAAGTTGGAGTATGGAAGAGGCTGCAATTGCTATTTGAACCCTTGGTTCAAAGTATGTCTTATTGGTCAGACTATGCCTGTTGACGCGTATTCCAGTCTTAAATAACTTAAGAATACCATTTGAGTATGTATTCTGAGCGTAAACAGAAAGCACCCGTGAATCATTCGCAACTATTCGCGTTGTATCGATAATAACATTCTGGTTGACCTGATGAAGAGATGATTCCGAAAAATCGGTTTTCACACTATTAACTGAAAACCCAAAATCAAGAGAATTGTTTTCATTCAGATTCAAACTATTGCTCAAGGTTAGAGAGACATCGTTTATTCTACTGTCCAAAATAAATTGTTTTTGGATAGTATCGTTCTGGAAGAGGGTAAGCGGCTTTCTTTTTCGAAGGCTATCGAGATGCTGATAGAACAGGTTATAACGCGAACCGCCAAAAACTAGCGTTTGGGAAAAACTACTGGACCACTGGCGCGCCCATCGGAGGCTCATACCGCTACTTCCCCAGTCGGAATTCTCATCGATCGAATATTTTGCTCCACTATCAAAAAAAGTAAGCTTGTCGCGTCCCTTGTACCCACTCATCGAAACCACATCACTAGATGAAAGATTAATGGTTAACTTAGTATTCAAATCGTAATAGTAAAACGAAGGGTCGCTAGTTTCGTTAGAGACATAAGCAGGAACCTTAGTATAGGACGACAAATCGGCTCGAGTACTTTTTAATAGCGATTCGTAGAGCGAACTCTGAATCTTATCGGTGAATGAGCGTCGGCCGGAAATTATAAAAGAAGCCCTCTTGCCAACAGGAGTTTCTATAGTAACGTCGGTTGAGAGCAAATCCATCCCCACATCCACGGATGTTTTATTCATACTACCACTCTTTCCGGTGATCTCTACTACTCCGGAGGCTCGGCCACCGTATGTAGCATCATACCCACCCTTGAAAACCTGAACATCCTTAATTGCCTTGGCATTAAAGCTACTAAACGCCCCAAAGAAATGATCGATTTTGTAAACAGTGAATCCATCATACAATACAAGATTCTCATCGGGTCCCGATTTGCGAATACTTAGTCCAGCCATCGATTCTGTTGTGCCATCGATTCCCGGAAGCAGCTGGATAGGTGCCGTAATATCCAACTCCGAAAGAGAGGGCAACTCCGTAATTCGAGCCGAGTTCAACCGAATCCGAGAGGGCTCGCTCTCCACCTGCATTACATCCGATCGTGGAGCGGCTATCATCACTGCATCAAACACCTCCACTTGGCGATCCAATTCCACCACTAGCAATCCCCGCTGGTTCGCAGGCGATACCGTCAGCTGGGCTGGAAGGTAACCAAGGTAGGATATCGAAAGCAGTAGCGAATCGGCCTGCTGAGTAATTATACTAAAGTAGCCATCACTATTAGCGGCTACGCCGTTTTGAGTCCCGCTAAGTGATATACTGGCGTATGGCAGTGTCTCTCCCGACAACTTTTCGCGCACAAGCCCCATCACCTTATACTTTGGCGGCAGAGGTGCGGGAGCAATGGTCAATACCTGCAATTTACCTGGGTCTGGCTTAATTACAAAAACGCCATTAATCTCGATAAAAGTCAAGGGTGTATTTTCGAATGCAACCTGCAGTGCTTCACTCAAGGTTACTTTATGGAGTTTTGCCGTGACCGTAAACTTGGCTACTAAGTCGAAATCGTAGGCCATCTTTACATTGCACTGGGAGGAGACCTCCTCCAGAACCAAATTTAGCGGAGCATTATAGTACGAACCAGTAAAGGATTGGGCATGACCAAACCCCAACATCAGCAAAACTATTAGGATTGTTAATGCGCCCCTTTTCACGTAGATTAATGCTTTACAGTAATACAATCAAAGGTAATATTACCCTACTGGGACACTATTTTATAGTAACCATCCTTCCTTGAATGGAATAGGTAAGGCTCATAGGTTGACAAACCAAATCGAGTGTTTCCTTAAGATTTCCTTTTCGAAAAAAACCAGTATAAGTTCTATTAGAGATTCCCATCGATTGGATTCGAACATTATACTGCCGCTCGATTTCCTGAAACACCTCGTAAAGAGGGGCTTCTCTATAGAAAAAACTCACCTTCGATCCATTTGGCATCGGTTTGCAAATTGAGTTCTTTCTTTACGACCAGCTGCTCATTATCCACGTTTAGTCCTTGACCGGCAACAAGTAATTCCTTTCGACCACTGGCAAGAACTACCTCAACTTTACCACGCAGACAATCCACTTCAAGATTCTTGTTACGAAAGTTAACATTGAACTTTGTTCCGAGTACCCGAACATAACCAACTGGTGTATGAACCTCAAACTTCTCCCCTGTAGTAACCTCAAAAATAGCCTCGCCCTGCAGGGAAACTTTCCGATGCTTATCCCACCCTATTTTACTATAAGTCAACTTAGAATCAGAATTCAATACAACCGATGACCGGTCCGGCAATTCTACATTTGCAAAAGCACCAAAGGGAGCAACCACTTGTATTGTGCCCGTGAGCTTAAGTAAGATTGTCGAAATTAAAATAATAGCAATTAAAGCGGCAGCCGCACTACCATAAATAACTAATCTCCGCCTAAATGTAACAACGGGAGCCAATGGTTTCTCGGTAGGATCCTCTTTTGGCCTGTCGATACCCGCCATCAGCTGCTGCCACGCTTCCTCCTTACTTTTTGTTGCAGGAGCCGACCACGAGGACATTGCCTTTAATGCTTTATCAAGGGCCTCATCATCACCCATCTCTGGGTAGAACGGATTATTGTCGTTTCCTAAACTCATACTTTATAGCTGATTTTGCTGCGAACTATTTTTAGCGCTTCCGACATCCTTTTTTCGATGGCTTTTACACTTAAATCGAGCCTATCCGCAATTTCTTCATAGGTAAGGCCCTCCATACGGTTCATGAGAAATACCTCACGTGAGTTTTCGGGCATCGATGCGATTACACTCTGAAGGTAGGTATTGAACTCTTCACTTATTATCTGTGAATCGGCTTGTTCTCCATAGGTATCATGCTGGTAATTATTTTCGAAATTAAGAACTACCTTCCTATGCTTCAATTGATTTAGAGCCAAGTTACCCGCAATTTTGTAGAGTAGTGCTTTCACCGTTTCACTCCGAATCTCATCGCGCATATTCCACACCTTGATGAAAGCCTCTTGAACAACATCATCGGCTATATCGGGATCGCCAACCTTGAAATAGGCAAAATTACGAATACTATCGTAGTAGGTATCAAAAAGATTCCTAAACCACTTTAGTTCGTCGGGAGTATGATTGCCTTCGGGAAGTGTCAATGCAATAAGTATTTGAATTGACCAAAGATAATACTTGCGCAAAGATAACAGGTAGCAATGCTAAAAATATTTGGTCATTGTTGGCTTTCACGGCCTAATTATTCTGAATCAAACGTAAAAAGCCGGGAAATACCCGGCTTTTTACTGCAATATTTTAAGCGATTAAAGTTTTTTCTTAACCTCAACCATTTCGTATCCTTCAATAAAGTCACCGATTTTCAGATCATTGTAGCGATGAATGTTCAAGCCGCACTCGTAACCATTTGCAACCTCTTTAACATCATCCTTGAAGCGTTTCAGTGATCCCAAATCGCCAGTATGGATAACAATTCCATCTCTCACAACGCGAATCTTAGTGTTGCGGAAGATCTTACCTTCACGAACAATACATCCAGCAACAGTTCCAACCTTGGTGATATCGTAAACTTCAACAACCTCAAGGTTTGCCACAATCTCTTCCTTAAAGTCGGGAGAGAGCATACCTTCCATGGCAGCCTTAAGTTCGTTAATGGCATCGTAGATAATTGAGTAGTGACGTATGTCGATACCTTCTTTATCTGCGAACTTACGAGCACCAGACGATGGGCGAACTTGGAATCCGATTACAATAGCGTTGGATGCAGCGGCAAGCGATACGTCCGATTCGGAGATTTGACCGACACCCTTGTGAATAACATTCACTTGGATTTCCGGTGTCGACAGTTTTACCAACGAGTCGGTAAGCGCCTCAACAGAGCCGTCAACGTCACCCTTAACAATAATATTTATCTCCTGGAAGTTTCCGATGGCAATCCGTCGGCCAATTTCGTCGAGGGTAATATGCTTTTGAGAACGTATGCCTTGGAGACGCATTAATTGCTCACGCTTGGTAGCGATATCCTTAGCCTCCTTCTCGGTGTCCATAACGTTGAACTTATCACCAGCTTGAGGAGCACCGTTCAACCCAAGTACCAATACTGGAGTTGCTGGGCCTGCCTCAGTAATCCTCTTGTTACGTTCGTTGAACATAGCCTTTACACGTCCCGTATAGGTTCCTGCTAAAATAAAGTCACCCACACGGAGTGTTCCAGCATCCACCAATACTGTGGTCATGTAACCACGTCCCTTGTCTAGTGAGGATTCAATTACCCCACCAACAGCCTTTTTATTAGGATTTGCTTTTAGTTCAAGCAACTCAGCCTCAAGCAAAACTTTTTCGAGAAGGAGTTCCATATTGGTTCCCTTCTTTGCCGAGATTTCTTGGCACTGATATTTACCACCCCAATCCTCAACCAAGTAGTTCATACTTGCAAGAGTCTCTTTTATCTTTTCAGGATTTGCGCCTGCTTTATCAATCTTGTTGATGGCAAAAATCATTGGAACGCCGGCAGCACTTGCGTGGTTGATAGCTTCCACCGTTTGGGGCATGATGCTATCATCAGCGGCTATTACAATAATTACTACGTCGGTAAGTTTCGCACCACGAGCACGCATCGCCGTAAACGCTTCGTGACCGGGAGTATCGAGGAACGTAATTTGTCTACCATCATCTAACTTTACGGCATAAGCACCAATGTGCTGAGTAATACCACCCGCTTCACCTGCAATTACATTCGCATGGCGAATATGGTCGAGCAAAGAGGTTTTACCGTGGTCAACGTGACCCATCACGGTAACAATTGGAGGCCGTGAAATGAGATCCTCTGGAGAATCAACATCGGACTTAATGGCCTCTTGAATTTCGATAGAAACAAACTCTACCTTATAGTTGAACTCATCAGCTACAAGAGCCAATGTTTCGGCATCGAGACGTTGATTAATGGAAACCATAAGTCCCATGTTCATACATGTTTCGATTACATCGGTAACCGGAACATCCATCATGGAAGCCAATTCGTTTACAGAAACGAATTCTGTAATTTGAATAATATTCTTGTCTTGCTCAGCACGCTCCTGTTCAGCCATTGTCCGCTGCGATACAACATCGCGCTTTTCGCGGCGGTATTTTGAACCTTTGGATTTTCCTTTTCCCGTTAAACGAGCTAGGGTATCCTTAATTTGCTTTTGAACGTCAACAACGTTTACCTCTTGACGTAGAACTGGACGTTTCTTTCCCTTGTTCTTGTCATTTGGTCCAGCAATAATTGGAACTCCAGCAGCGGTCCGCTCACGGTTATCCTTCTTAATAAAGCGCATTGGGCCACTAGATACAGGTATCTTGGGCTTATGTTCAGTTGTTGTTGCTGGCTTAGGAGCACCACCTTCAGCCGTAGGCTTGTTTGGCATGTCCTTCTTGATCCGCTTGCGCTTCTTTTTCTTCTTATCAAAATCGGAGGAAGAGGCAACGGGTTTTTTCTTTGGTTGGATAGCATCGAGATCGATTCTACCAATGACGGTTGGACCTGTCAGTTTTTCAACTGCCGATCTATATAATTCCACTGGCAATACTGCTGCTTTAGGTTCTTCGGTAACGGGCTCAGAAGCAATAACCGGCTTTGGTTCTGCTGCCACTGGTTTCTGCTTGTGTTGCTCTGGCTTGTGTGTTTGTACTTTTTCAGGCGATTTCGCATGAGGTTTCTTCTCGGTCTCTAGCTGTTCTTGCTTAGGGGCGTGAGGCTTATGCTTAGGTCTATTATCCTGATTTTGTTCAGCGCCAGCAGGCTTTTTGCGGTTTTGATCGAGATCAATTTTCCCAACAACCTTCACAGCAATTTCTTCGCGAGGCAATTCTGTTACAGGAATAGGTTTAACTTTTTCCACCTTAACCGGTGCAGGCGCTACAACGGGTTCCGCCTTTTCTTCCACAACTGGAACGGACTTAACTACTGGAGCAACAGGTTCGTCTTGTGTCTTCTTTTTACCAGTCATGCTATTGAGGTCGATTTTTCCAACGACCTTAACTTCAATATCCTTAACGGGTTGATGCGAAACAACTTCTTCCAACTTCTCCTTTTTCTCAACAGGAGACTCAGTCGTTACCTTGATGAATAGTTCATCACTGTCTCTAACAGAATCATCAGCGCTTGACGCGTCGTCGTCTCTGTCGGAAATAGAAATTGTTTCCTTCTTCTCACGAAGGTTCTTTAAACTAAGCTTCTTAGAGGCGTCCCTAATGTTTGCATCCTTGCCATATTCTTTGGCAATGATTTCGCAAAGCTCGGGAGCAACCTTGGCGTTCGGGCTTGAGTCAATCTCGTGACCTTTCTTTTTAAGGTAATCCACCAGAGTAGACATGCCCACATTAAACTCTATCGCCAGCTTACTAAGCCTTGCCGCTTTCTCGAATTGTGTCATAAATCAGTCCTCAACTGTTATGGTAAACCAGCCTGTCGGTTTCCATTTCAAATGCAAATATAATGTTACTCCAATTCCGCCCTAAAAATTTTCACAACTTCTTTCACGGTCTCTTCTTCCAAGTCGGTTCTGCGCACCAATTCGGAAATTGGTATGTCGAGTACACTCCTTGCGGTATCACATCCAATACCTTTTAATGCGGTAATTACCCAGCTTTCGATCTCATCGCCAAATTCGTCTAGATTAACATCTTCCTCTTCCTCCTCTTCGGTTTCGCGGTAAACGTCAATTTCGTAGCCGGTGAGTTGACTGGCCAAGCGTATATTATAACCTCCCTTTCCAATAGCCAGCGATACTTCGGTAGGCTTAAGGTAAACTTCGGCTTTCTTAAACTTCTCGTCCATCTTAATCTCGCTAACCTTAGCAGGGCTGAGGGCGCGGGTGATGAAGAGTTGTATATTAGTAGTAAAGTTGATAATATCGATGTTCTCATTACGCAATTCACGAACAATTCCGTGAATACGCGATCCCTTCATTCCAACGCAAGCACCAACTGGATCGATACGCTCATCGTACGATTCCACTGCTACCTTAGCTCTTTCGCCAGGAATTCTCACGATTTTCTTGATGGTGATTAATCCGTCAAAAATTTCAGGGACCTCCAATTCGAAGAGGCGCTCAAGGAATACTGGTGAAGTACGGGAGAGAACAATAATAGGGCTGTTGTTTTTCATCTCCACACGGATCACTACAGCCCTGAGGCTGTCGCCCTTGCGGAAGAAATCGCCCGGAATTTGCTCATTCTTTGGTAAAATCAATTCGTTGCCCTCATCGTCGAGAACAAGAATCTCCTTCTTCCAAACTTGGTAAACCTCACCCGTAAGGAGATCGCCAATTTTATCCTTATACTTATTGTAAAGATTGTTTTTTTCGAGATCTAGGATACGTGAAGTCAAGTTTTGACGCAAAGCAAGGATGGCCCTACGACCAAAATCGGAAAGTTTTACCGGATCGGTAACATCTTCGCCCACTTCGTATTCCTTGTCAATTTTCTGCGCATCGGTGAAGGCTATCTGCTTGTTGACATCTTCAACGCTACCGTCTTCAACAATCGTTCTGTTTCTCCAAATCTCAAAGTCGCCCTTGTCGATATTTACAACAATATCGAAATTCTCATCGGATCCATACATTTTAATGAGCATGCTGCGGAAGACATCTTCCAAAACACTCATCATTGTAGGTCTATCAATGCTTTTGAGTTCCTTAAACTCGGAAAAAGTATCAATCAGGTTCAAGTTTTCCATTGCTTTACCTAAAAATTGCCAATATTATTTAAAGGAAATAACAACTTTCGCTGTCTTTATTTCTTCTAATTTCATTTTATATACCTCAACAACCATTGCACGCTTCCTGGAGGTCCCGTCAACAACTCGCTTCTCACTAACCTCCAAGGCAATGCCTTCTTCGAGGCTTGCTTCTAAGAGCACACCTTTAAGTTTTTCACCTGTTACAGTTACGATATCGAGCGTCTTACCAATGTTTTTTTGATACTGTTCAAACACCTTTAATGGTTGACCCAACCCGGGAGAAGCAACAGTTAACTCAAAGTCGTTTTTTTCGCGATCGAGCAAGGCTTCAATTGCCTTATTTACCTCGATACACTCCTTTATGCCAATGCCACCCTCCGAGTCAATCTCCACTTCGATTACGTTTTGGTTATTGACCTTTACGTCCACCAAAAAAAGTCCCCGTGCGATTGCCTCTTGCTTGACTAGTTCTCTGATCTCTTCCTGCTTCAACATTACTGAGTTTTGCATAATAAAATGGGGGACTCCAGTCCCCCCTCCGCCGTCCACTGTCGACTTAACTCTGCAAAAGTAATCATTCTCAGCTAACTTCCCAAAAATATTAAAGAAATTAGAAATATTTTGTTGCAAATGCGTTATCTTTAACCTCCCCCAACCCCTACAAAGTAATCGCCAATTGAGTCACAGAACAACACCAGCAATCCATCTTTATTTATGTCCACAATGCCCTCTTTCAAACAAAAAATCGTCAACGATCCCGTTCATGGCTTTATAACAATACCCAACGCTCTCGCTTTTGAGTTAATTGAGCATCGCTGGCTGCAAAGGCTCAGAAACATTAAGCAGCTAGGGCTTAGTTATTTGGTGTATCCTGGGGCCGTACACAATCGTTTCCAGCACACCCTCGGAGCAATGCATTTAATGACCCAGGCGATACAGGTGTTGAAGGAGAAAGGAATTGAGATAACATCGGAAGAGGAAGAGGGCGCAATTGCAGCAATTCTGCTTCATGATCTTGGACATGGGCCGTACTCTCACGCCCTTGAGCATTCGTTTTCGAAAAAAACTAGCCATGAGTTGCTTTCAATGGCCTTTATGAATCAACTCAATCGGGAGTTGGGTGGCCGACTGGATATGGCCATTGCTATCTTTAGCAATCAATACTCCAAGAAATTTCTTCATCAGCTGGTCTCGAGCCAGCTGGACGTAGATCGATTGGACTACCTGCGTCGCGATAGTTTCTTCTCCGGTGTAGCCGAAGGTACTATTGGCCTAGAGCGTATTATTAAAATGCTCTATGTTGCTTCCGACGAATTGGTTGTGGAGGCCAAAGGAATATATTCCATTGAAAAATTTCTAATTGCCCGCCGGATGATGTATTGGCAAGTATACCTGCACAAAACAGTAGTTGGAGCCGAACAGATGCTCATCGCCATTCTACATCGTGCCAGAGAACTAGTGGAACAGCGGATTCCCATTGCCAGTTCCCCAAGGCTGCACTTTTTCCTCTCGGGGAGAACGGAACTAGAGCCGATTGAATCGTGGCTGGATATGTTCGCCAGCCTCGACGATTCGGACATTGCGCTTGCCATTAAGGATTGGATGAATCATCCCGACACGACATTAGCGGATATGTGCTGCCGATTGAATAACCGCCGTCTGCTCCATGTTGAACTATCGGGAACACCATTTTCCCAGGAACGAGTAGCATTAGTAAAGGAGATATGTCGAAACAGAATGAACCTTTCGGATGTTCATACAGGCTACCTTTGCTTTGCAGGAGAGGTAACCAATAGCTTCTATAACCCCAAGCAGGAGACCATAAAAATCTTATTTAAGAATAACCGACTAGAGGATATTTACACTGCCTCTGAAATGCTAAACCACTCGGCATTAGGCAATACTGTTAAAAAATATTTCTTCTGCTATCCGAAAGAGATAGTCGGTTGGATTTAAAGTATTAGTTTTGCCACAAATTGAAACAATTTCATATGGAATTTACAGCCGCAACAATAGCTCAGTTTCTCCAAGGAATAGTGGAAGGAAACCCCGACGTTAAGGTAAATAATATTGCCAAAATTGAGGAGGGACAGCCCGGTTACCTTTCGTTTTTGGCCAACCCAAAATATGAGAAATACATTTACACAACCGAATCGTCGGTAGTGCTCGTAAACAAAGATTTTGTAGCTACCGAGCCTATAAAAGCAACCCTAATTCGAGTGGCCGATGCATACCAAGCTTTTGCATTCTTACTCGATATGGTAAGCAAAGCTCGCGGCGAGAAAAAGGGTGTGAGCAAACAGGTAGAGATTGAACCAACAGCCAAGATTGGAGAGAACCCATACATTGGAGCCTTTGTCTACATTGGTGAAAATGCTCGGATTGGAAACAATGTGAAACTCTACCCTCAAGTATATATTGGTGATAACGTAACGATAGGCGATGAAGCCATCCTCTATCCGGGAGTAAAGGTATACTACGACTGCGTAATCGGTAATAATGTAACCATTCACGCTGGAACCGTAATTGGTAGCGATGGATTTGGATTTGCCCCATCGGAAGATGGCAACTACAAAAAAATACCACAGTTGGGCAACGTAATTCTCGAGGACTACGTTGAGATTGGTGCAAACACCGCCATCGACAGAGCTGTAATGGGCTCAACAATCGTACGAAAAGGAGCCAAGATCGACAATCTAATACAGATAGCCCATAACGTTGAAATAGGCGAAAATACGGTTATTGCCGCGCAAACCGGCATTGCAGGATCGGCTAAGGTTGGCAAGGGCTGTATGATAGGTGGACAGGTAGGTATTGTTGGCCATATTGCCATCCCCGATGGAATGAAGATTGCTGCACAATCGGGAATCTCATCCAACCTTCGGAACGATGGCGATGTTGTACAGGGATCTCCGGCCTTTGGCTTTGGTAAATACCAGCGCTGTTATGCTGTCTTTAAAAATCTTCCAGACCTTAGAAACACAGTGATTGAACTCGAGAAAAAGGTCAAAGCCCTAGAGAAATAAATTATACAATGCTATCAAACCCGCCAATGAGAATATATCGTCATGGCGGGTTTTCTTTTTTTTTATATCTTGCGCCCAATTTTAACACAAATTAAGTCCGCGTAATGGCAGATAAACAACATACAATTAAGGAACCAGTTACACTGCACGGTAAAGGGCTTCACACAGGCCTACAGGTTGAGTTAACCATCTGTCCTGCCGAAGAAAATCACGGAATTAAGTTTCTACGTACCGACTTGGAAGGTGAGCCAATTCTAGACGCTTCGGCCGAACTGGTAGTAGACACTTCGCGGGGAACGACCATTGAGAAAAACGGCGTTCGCATTAGCACCATCGAGCATGTAATGGCCGCATTGGCTGGCAGCTGCATCGACAATGCCATTGTGCGCATTAATGCTCCCGAAACACCAATCATGGACGGCAGTAGCAAATATTTTGTTGAGGCTATTGAGTCCGTGGGTACCGTGGAGCAAACAGCCGATCGGAACTACTTCGTTATTAAGGAAAAAATTGTTTATACCGACCCAAAGGGGAATATTGAGATTGTTGCCTACCCCGATGACGAATTTAAAGTGGATGTTCTCATTGATTACAAATCGCGCGTTTTGGGGAACCAATATGCACGGATGGGCTCCATAAGCGAATTTAACGAGGAGATTGGCCCATGCCGTACCTTTGTCTTTTTCCACGAGTTAGAATTTCTTCTCAAGAACAACCTAATTAAAGGGGGCGACCTGGAGAATGCAATTGTGATCATGGAGCACGAAGTACCTCAGGAGGAACTCGACAGAATTGCCGATCTCTTTAACAAGCCTCGAATCCATGTGAAACCGGAAGGATTCCTTAACAACCTTGACCTTCGCTACCAAAATGAACCTGCTCGACATAAGCTGCTCGATCTCATTGGCGATTTAACCTTGCTTGGCCAACCCATCAAGGGGAAAATTGTGGCTATTCGCCCGGGACATCACGCCAACACCGAGTTTGCCAAGGTGCTTCGGAAAATGGCCCGAAGAGAAGCCTTGAAGGGATCGGCACCCGAATATAACATCAACCAACAACCGTTGCTCAATATCATGCAGATTCAAAAGATTCTGCCACATCGCCCACCGTTCTTGCTCATCGACAAGATTATTGCTCTTGACGACAAATCGGTGGTTGGAGTGAAAAACGTAACCATGAACGAAGGCTTTTTCGTAGGTCACTTCCCAGAAGAACCGGTGATGCCAGGCGTCCTCCAAATTGAGGCAATGGCACAGGTTGGAGGAATTCTCGTTCTGCATTCAGTACCCGACCCTGAGAATTACCTCACTTACTTCCTGAAAATCGACAAGGTTAAATTTAAACGCAAAGTGGTTCCCGGCGACACCCTCATATTTAAGATGGAGTTTGTAGAGCCCATCCGCAGGGGTATTGCTACCATGTATGGTCAAGCTTACGTTGGAGACACCTTAGTTTTAGAAGGAGAACTCACAGCCCAAATAACAAAATTTAAAGAATAAGGACACCATGAATCAGCCACTGGCATATATTCATCCCGAAGCGAAAATTGGGGCTAATGTAGTTGTGGAGCCTTTCGCCTACATTAGTAAAAATGTGGAAATTGGAGAAGGGACTTGGATAGGCCCAAACACCACTATTCTCGACAATGTGAAAATTGGAAAGAATTGTAAAATATTCCCAGGAGCAGTAATCGGAGCAATTCCTCAAGACCTTAAATTTAAAGGAGAAGAGAGTTTCGTGGAAATTGGCGACAATACCACCATCCGCGAATGTGTTACCGTGAACAGAGGCACTGCCGCAAGGGTGAAAACGATAGTTGGAAACAATTGCCTTTTGATGGCCTATGTGCATGTGGCTCACGACAGCATTGTGGGTAACAATGTAATCCTCGGGAATGGCACTCAACTTGCCGGAGAGGTGGAAATTGACGATTTTGCCATACTAAGTGCCCACGTTCTGGTGCACCAGTTTGTAAGAATTGGTTCCCATGTAATGGTTTCTGGAGGAGCGTTGGTTCGTAAGGATATTCCACCCTACGTAAAAGCAGGAAAAGAACCGCTCTGCTACGTTGGTTTAAATACGATTGGACTACGACGCCGAGGATTTAACCCAGAACAGGTTGCCGAAATCCATGAGATTTTCCGTACAATCTATCAAAAGGGGCTGAATGTATCGCAAGGAATTGAGTGGATCGAAAACAACATCCCTTCCAATCCCGACCGAGACTACATCGTGAACTTCATCAAGGGATCCAAACGCGGCATTATTCGAAGCGGTCTCAAAACTGGAAGTTCCGTAGCCGAGGAAGATGATTAATAAGAGAAACGTTTGATTGTAGTTTAATAGAAGAGTTGCCCAAAAGGCAACTCTTTTCATTCAATTCCAAAGGACCAAGCATTGGACCAATATTTTTCTATTGCCGTCAACAATAAAAACGTAATTCAAACGCTCTAAATATGTGGCCAAATAATTGACAAATGCAAACAAATACTCAAGATGAAATATTCGTCGATATTTTTTAATGCATTTTGAAAATAATCATTAACTTTCCGATGCTTAAAACATAGGAGCTATCAGGTGATTACAGAGACAACATTACTTACACACAACGGGCCTTTAAGCTATGAAGCAATAGGCCTTCTCTTGAATAAGATGACAACCATCTTAGACGATTATGGTATGAATATTACCATTAAGAAGAAGGTGTACGCCGCCATTGTAGAAGGCCTCGAAAACATCTATCGACACCAAGATGTAGTGTTAGATGGCGACATCATAGCGCACACACCTATATTTAACCTCGGTATCGACTCAAAGAACTTTACTATTTCGGCTGCAAATAGTTTGCTTAATGCTAAAGTTCCAAACTTGAAGCAGCGCCTTGACTTAGTAAATTCGCTAGACCGGACCGGACTCAAAGAGCTATACAAAAACACAATTTTGCATAATGCCGTGAATAACAGAGGTGGCGCAGGCTTAGGAATAATTAACATTGCTAAGGTATCCGAAAATAAGATTGGCTTTTCGTTTGAAAAAATCAACGATAAGTACATGCTGTTTTCCATAGACATTACCATATGTCACCAGTAAACTAACAATTGAGTGACGACTATGAAGCCTTTAATAATCGAACCAACAGAATTCACACCCGATGTGAATTTTAATCCCTCAAAGCACACCCTTGACATCGCAGGATTCTCGAGGCCAGAGAATGTTATTGGCTATTACAAACCAGTGGTTACTTGGATTCAAGATTACATAGATGAAACCTTCACGAACAACAAGGAATTCGACAAGCCCGTAATCATCACGAACTTCCGCATGACCTATTTTAACTCCTCTTCAGCTAAATTTCTACTCGACATACTTTTTGAACTCAGGAAGGTTCACGATATGGGCAACAAAATTGTGGTAAACTGGTACTACGAATCCGATGATGATGAGATTAAGGAATCGGGCGAAGAACTCTCGGACTTAGTTTGCATCCCGTTTAATTACTTCGCTTACTAGAGGCAACGAGCATACATTTAGAGCCAAGCGCATTGCTTGGCTCTTTTGTTTTAAAGAATGATACTTCAGTTTCAAAAAATCCCGCTATTTTTACGGAGAGAAAATAATTCTTCAAATAAATAGTTGTTAAAAAGGTTACCCTCCGTTATCTGGCTTATTTTTGTTCCAGATGTAAAGGGAAATCTTGGAAATACTTTAATAATTAGCATGATGGCAGTAACATATTCGTTGGGCCGTTGCACTACAACAAGAAGATGAATACGCCACGATGGAAGTTGCATGGTTCCTTATTACTTAAAAAATTACTCATGAAATCATCCTGCGAAAAGTTTCTTATCCTTTCCGTAGGCGTTGTTCTCCTGATCACTGCCTGCTCTACTCGAAAAAACACTTTAGTCTCGCGCAACTATCATAATTTAACCGCTTACTACAACTACTATTTCAACGGCAACAAGAGTTACCTGAAAGGCGTTGAGAAGGCAGAGAACACGTATCCCCTAAATTACACCAACCTCTTGCCTGTTTTTACTTTTGGCAATAAGCAAATGGCGGGTTCCCTTGCGGGCGATATGGATCGAGCAGTAAAAAAAGGCTCGGCATTAATTGCTCGTCACTCCTTGACGGTAAAACCTAAACCCAAGAGTGGTATTCTTTCGAAGAAATATCGGGCTTTTTATAACCAAAATGAATTCTGCGCATGGGTTCCCGAAGCCTATCTTTTAATTGGGAAAGCCAGTGTTTACAGCAACGATTTTGACAAAGCCCAGCAAACATTCGATTTTATGTTTACGCAGTACCCAAACAATCCAATACTGTTTGAGGCAAAACTTTGGAACGCTCGTATAGAAGCCCTATTGGGTCGATACGAGCAATCGCAAGAGATGCTGCGCTCTTTGGAAACTGATAAGAAATTGCCAGAAGAGTTAAAACCAGAGTTGAATTTCTCCTTTGCCGATCTTAATATTAAGCGGAAATCATACAGAGAAGCCATTCCATACCTCGAAAAGGCAATGGAATACCGTTGGCATAAATCCAAGAGAATTCGGCTAACCTATCTGCTGGGACAACTCTACGAAAAAGTTGGGCAAATAGAACAGAGCATCTCCTACTTTAAGCGGGTAACTCGCATGAATCCACCATATGAAACCGCCTTTAACGCCCAAATTAAGCTGGCCAACCTATTCCAAGAGGGTCAAAAAGGAAAGGATCTCCGCAAGTTGCTCTACAAAATGGCCAAGGACGACAAGAATATAGAATACCTCGATTTGGTTTACTATGCGCTTAGCAGAATAGATCTGGCTGAGGGAAATAAAAATGCGGCCATTGAAAACTTAACCATCTCAGTAAGCAAAAGTGTTTCCAACGATTTTCAGAAAGGATTATCGAGCACAACGCTCGCCGATCTCTACTTTGAGCGACCAAACTATATAATGGCTCAGGCATACTACGACACTGCCGTTAGCGTTATCGACGAAAATTACCCCGACTATGCTCAGGTAAAACTAAAAGCCGACAATCTAACTGAATTAATCACAAACCTACGTATCGTTAGCCACCAAGATAGCCTTCAACGAGTGGCCTTAATGAGTGAACCCGATCGCAATGCTCTTATTGCGGAACTTATCGTAAGGGTTCAAGAGGAGGAGCAGCAGAAGAGAAAAGAGGAGGAAGAACAACGTTTTAACACCTCGCTATACCAGCAGCAGCAAGCCTCCCAAAACTTAGCAGGACAACAAGGTGGCAAATGGTATTTTTACAACTCGGCAACGCTTGGTGTAGGCCTTTCCGAATTTCAAATGCTTTGGGGAAAACGGAAACTCGAAGATAACTGGCGTCGTAAAAACAAAGGGATTTCTGCGTTAATCGTTACCGAACAAAATGATGAGGTTAAAGAGCAAGCCATAGCCGTTCAGAAGGTTGCCCTATCAAATAAATCGCGAGAGTTTTACCTCTTGGACTTGCCCCTGTCCGACTCTGCAATGAAAGCCTCAATTAGTAAAGTTGAGTCATCGCTAATTAAAGCGGCTGAAGTCTACCAAAATAAAATGAAGGACTACCCTGCCGCCATTAAACTGTATGAGGAATTCGCACAGCGATTCCAGTCTAGCGAAAACTTAGTAGCAGTTTATTTTAACCTCTACCAACTTTCGAAAGCGAACAATGATAATAGTCGGACTACCAAATACCGAGACCTCCTCGTTACCCGATTCCCAAATAGTCCATTTGCAATGGCTATTTCGAACCCTGATTATTTAAATACAATGAAACGGCAGCTGGCGGAAGAGGAAAATGGATACCAAACCATATACACGCTTGTTTCCAACAACCAGTATGCAGAAGCAGAACGATTGCTTACCGCAGCGGTAACCCGTTACCCAAAAAGCAATCTCATGCCAAAGTACGACTTGCTCATGGCTATTTGCAAGGGCGGTCCGGGAAATCTTGGTGACTATAGAAATGCACTTGTTGAGGTATCTAAAAAACACCCCGACACAGAGGAGGGCAAGCAAGCGACAGAGATGGTTGCTGCATTGAACAAGCTGGAACTAAAGCTAACACTGGGTGGTAATACGGAATCGACATCACCAAAAACAGATGCAAGTAAACTCAGCATTACCTATACCGATTCGGATGGAGAGCAGTATTTTATGGTTGTGATCACAAATAAGATGGACCTAAATCGTGTTAAATTCAACTTGGTCTCCTTTAATTTAGATAACTACATCAACGACAATTTAAACATTGCCTCTTCCCAACTAAACCAAAGTTTTAACCAAATAGTAGTAGATGTTTTTCCAAACAAAGCAAAGGCTCTTGATTACTATCAGCGAATAAAGACCCAGCCTGATTTGTTCCTCAATGCGACAGCAGAGGAGTGCACCTTCTTCTTAATATCCAAAGAGAACTACGCACTTTTTGTGGCCGAGAAAAACATCCAGAACTACCTAATCTTCTTTAAGCAATACTACAAATAAAATGGCAACAGGAAAAAATACGATCCTTTGGGTTGACGACGAAATGGACTTGCTCCGACCTCACGCCATTTTTTTGGAAAACAAAGGCTACGCCATTCAGTTTGTATCTAACGGACTCGATGCCGTGGAACTTGTAAAAGAGAATCAGTTCGACCTTATTTTTCTCGACGAAAATATGCCCGGACTGAGCGGGCTAGAAACTCTCGCTCAGATTAAGGAGATTCGACCTCAGATGCCGGTGGTTATGGTAACCAAGAGCGAAGAAGAAGACATAATGGACCAAGCTATTGGCTCCAAAATTGCCGACTACCTAATAAAACCTGTTAACCCGTCCCAGCTCCTCCTAGCCATAAAGAAGCACATCCACAAAACTAAACTCGTTGATGCGCAATCGAGCCAAGATTTCAGAATGGTTTTTGGACAAATTTCTTCAATGCTTACCTCCGCACGTAACTATAAGGACTGGGTTAATATCCTGAAAAAAATGGTAGCATGGGATCTTGAATTAGAAGAAAGTTCCGACCCCGGTATTAAAGAGGTATATGGACTGCTCAAAGAAGAGGTCAACAAAGAATATGTGAAGTGGATCAAGCATAACTATAAGAGTTGGTTCGATAAAACAAATACCGACAAGCCAACGCTATCCAACGATCTACTTAGTAGTAAGGTGTTTCCGCTTGTAGACGCAGGCCAAAAAGTTGTATTTATCCTCATTGATAACTTTCGCTTCGACCAATGGAAAACAATAGCACCCGAACTGCTTCAACTATTCAGGTTGCGCCAAGAAGAAGTTTACTGTAGCATTCTACCCACAGCCACCCAATATGCTCGTAATGCCATATTCTCGGGACTGATGCCCCTTGAGATGCAGAAAAACCATCCAGAGTTATGGGTTTACGACGATGAGGATGAACGAAAGAATCAGTTTGAAGAAGAGTTTTTACATCGCCAGCTTAAGCGACTAGGCAAGAACTACAAGGTCTACTTCGAAAAATTCATCGCCCCAGGTTCGGCAAAGAAACTCTTGGGAAACACTGCCCAGTTTGCAGAGAATGACCTAAGCGTAATTGTCTATAACTTTGTGGACATGCTCTCGCATGCCCGCACCGAAATGGACTTAATTAAAGAGTTGGCCTCAGACGAAGCAGCCTACCGAACCCTTACCCACGGTTGGTTTATTCATTCCGATCTCTACGCCCTACTGAAAGAGTTGGCAGAGTTACCGATCACAGTGGTCATTTCTACCGACCATGGCACCACTCGAGTAACTAACCCAGTGAAAGTAGTGGGCGACAAAAATACCTCGACAAATCTCCGCTACAAACTTGGACGAAGCCTAAACTACGACCCTAAAAGTGTTTTTGAAATACTTAAGCCGGAAGAGGTTCACTTGCCAAAAACCAATATCACCTCTACTTATATCTTTGCCACAAACCGAGACTTTTTTGCCTATCCCAATAACTATAACCACTACTCCAAATACTATAAAAATACGTTTCAACATGGAGGTGTTTCGGTGGAGGAGATGCTCATACCATTTATTGTTCTCGACCCCCAACAAAAATAATCATGGAGCCTATTGTAATTGATAGCATCAACGAGCTACCAATGGTAGCCAAAACACTAATATCTAGCTTTAAAGGCAAACGTCTCTTTGCATTCCAAGGAGCCATGGGCGCAGGCAAAACGACTCTAATTAAGGAGATTTGCAAACAACTCCATGTGATCGATGTGGTTAGCAGCCCTACCTTTGCAATTGTTAATGAATATACCACCACCACTGGCGATTTCGTTTACCACTTTGACTTCTATCGCATTAAAACTATTGAAGAGGCATACGATTTCGGCTACGAAGAGTATTTTTTTGGCAAAGGAATTTGCCTTATTGAATGGCCCGAAGTTATCGAAGAACTAATCCCGGAGGACACCGTAATGATTAAAATAGAGCTTCTTTCCAGTGGATCAAGGAAATTTTCAGTAGAAACATTTTGACCATTACAACGGTATAATTTGCGATAAACTTCGGGGTTTTCATATCTTTATACCCCTCTATACTACTGCCATGAGTCGTTCAGGATCCATCTCTCCATTTTACCAATCAGGTAAGGGATTATTCCCCCAAGAAGAAAAACTTGCGGTAGAACGTAAGCAACGAAGCATTACCATTGGTCTACCTAAGGAATCACGTATAGGGGAAAATAGGCTCTCGCTAACTCCTGAAGCAGTAGAACTGCTAGTTGCCAACGGCCACAATGTACTGGTAGAGAAAGGCGCAGGTATAAAAGTAAACTACCCTGACTTAGCTTTTTCGGAAGTAGGCGCAACCATTTGCACCCCAGCCGAGGCTTACAAAGCCGATATAATTCTCAAGGTTTCGCCCCCCAGTTTAGATGAAATAGAACTTATTCCCGATGGGCGTATGCTCATCTCCTCCTTCCACCAAACGCCTGAAACCGAAAGTATACTGAGGGCACTTCAGTGCAAGAAAATTACCGCCTTAAGTTTTGAACTTATCAAGGATGTCGATGAGTGCTACCCCGTAGTTCGCTCGCTAAGTGCAATTGCGGGAAGCACTTCCATTCTGGTGGCGGCGGAACACCTCTCCAACCTCCATAATGGCAAAGGGGTTATGCTGGGTGGGATCACCGGCATTTCGCCTACCGAGGTTGTGATTATTGGAGCCGATACTGCTGGCGAATATGCCGCAAAGGCAGCCCTTGGCCTTGGTGCAATGGTAAAGATTTTTGACGCTTCGCTAAAAAGGCTAACCGAGATTCAATATCGGATAGGCACTCGTTTATATACAAGCATTTTCCACCCCCAAGTCCTTGAGAAAGCACTTAAATCGGCCGATGTGGTAATTGGCACCCCAGTTCCCGACGAAGATTCATTCGCCCCGCTAATTCCGGAATCCTATATAGAGAAGATGAAAGATGGATCCGTGGTTATTGATCTAACTGTTTCCATGGGTGGATCGTTCGAAACCACCGAATGCAGGCCATTCGATAAACCAAGTTTTGTAAAGCACGGCGTTATTCACGTCTGCATGCCCGACATCACCTCACGGGTGGCCCGAACAGCAAGCATTGCGCTTAGCAACGTTTTTGTACCAATTCTCTTGGATATTGGCCAGTCGGCAGGATCATCTGCTGCCCTTAAAGGAAACAAGGGCCTTCGCAACGGAGTTTATATGTACAATGGTATTTTAACCAACGTGAGAATGGGGCAACTCTACCATATGTCGGCCACAGACATTAACCTACTTATGGCTGCCTTCTAACTCTTATTGTGGCACAAATCGGTAAAGGATATACCCTGAAACTTGACTTGCTATTGGATTCTCAATTACCTGAAAACGCGACATTTTTGCCGAACGCAAGGCACTTGTCCACAAACACTCATCGGCATTACTGCTTTTGCCCTCCACTCTTGCATTCACCACATAACCCTGCTTATTAACTTCAATGATTACCCTTACCTCGCCACCACCCTCGCAAGTGTAGGCTGGGACTGGCAGTCGAAAGGCTTTTCGTCCACCTAAATCATAGTTTACCAGCACCTTCCCAGGACTGGCTACCTTACCTTTCTTTGATCCACTCTCCTGTCCCTTGGGCTCCTGAATAGCATCCTCACCTTCCTCCAACTTGGCAAGGTTTGCTTTTCCTGCCTCTAACTTTTCCTGCAGCGCCCTTGCCTCATCATAGAGTTTATCGGCTTTGGTGTCCCTATCGTCGGAGAGGGGTTGGTTATCGCTTTTCGATTTGTCCGAGATATCCGCACTAGCGTTACGCAAATCGGTCTTGTCAAAAGCGGCAATCTGCCGCTTGAGTTCTGCCATCTCTCTAAGCACTTCTTCCTTAACAATATCAGGATCAATCTGCTCTTTTTCAAACGAGATTAAAATTGGGTTTTTATTTTCCTGACTTATCGTGGTCAACTTCAAACTCAAAAAGAGAATGACAAGGAGTAAGTGAACAATAATGGTACCATATATCCCAACCTTGTGCCGTCGAAAAAAAAGGCCAAGGTTTCTTAGGTTACTTTCTACCGCCCCGCCAAGCGAGGACATCTTTTTGTCTATCCAGTTCATATGTTGATCACAAAAATAGCTTTATCTGGTAAATACTTTACGAAAAAAGACAACCAAATGACCTAGTTTTTTTGACACATAATCAAAATGGCGTATTTTTAGGGATATTTTATAATCGAAATGGGTAAACTCCTATCATTATTCGCATTTATACTCCTTCTGACAGGATCTCTTTCTGCCGATAACGCAAAGGAGGATAGCCTACTATCCTTGGTACCTCGCGCACAAAGCCGAAAAAGAATCGACATTTACCTCGAACTCTCGGCCCTGAAGATTACGAACTCTTCGGCCGACAAAGCCGCAGGGTATGCAAAAACCGCACTCGATATTGCTAATGATATAAACTCGCCCTTGCTCAAGGCAAAGTCATTAGAGGCTTATTCCCTTGCCGCATACTTTCAGGCTCAATACCCACTTTCGATTGAGCTACTTAAAAATGCCTACCAACTATACAAATCGCAAAACAATTCGGTTGGAATGGCAAATAGTCTAAACCGCCTAGGAAATTGCTACGATCGACTTGGCAACTACCTTGAGGCGCTTGCAGCATACCAAAAATCGCTCACAATAGAGCAAGAAATTGGCGACCGGGCCAATGTTGCAAAAGTGATGAACAACTTAGGAATTGTTTATCGAAATCTAAAAGACTATTCCCATGCCCTCACCCTCTTTCAAAAATCGAGGGAGATTGCGATTCAGCTTGAAGATAGTCTTGGAATTACATCTACTCAAAATAATTTAGGGACTATTCTCCTCGATTTAGGCCGCTACGATGAGGCGCTACCAATATTTCTTCATGTATTGGAACTGCATAAGCGGCAAGGAAATAAATACGGCGTTATTAATGCCTACGATAATCTTGGACTGACACACCTACGCTTGGGTAATCTTGAAAAAGCAGTGGCTTACTACTTTCAGGGTGCACAAATGGCACACAACCTGAATGAAAAATACCAAGAGGCACAAGGCCTGAAT
Organism: Williamwhitmania taraxaci; assembly: GCF_900096565.1. Classification (NCBI taxonomy): domain Bacteria; kingdom Pseudomonadati; phylum Bacteroidota; class Bacteroidia; order Bacteroidales; family Williamwhitmaniaceae; genus Williamwhitmania; species Williamwhitmania taraxaci. Next base: position 13,918 of record NZ_FMYP01000033.1, on the reverse strand, counting down.
AACCTCGGCACGGTTTTATCCAAGCAAGGAAAGTTGAGTGAAGCATTAAAATACGCGCAACAAGCCAACACTATTGCAAAGAAACATAGCATCCGCCAAATTGAACTAGAAACGATGCTTACGCTTGCCGAAATAAAACACAAGGAGGGTGCCGACAACAAATCAAGAATCTATCTTCTCCAGTATATTCGACTTAAAGACAGCGTATTCACACAAGGTTTAAGCGAGAAGGCGGCTGAATTCCAAGTTAAATATGATGTAAAGTCACAAAACCAGGCGAATGAAATTCTCAACCAAGAGCTCAACCTTACCCAAATCAAAACTGTAAAATCGGAGGGCGTCATCTTTCTTCTCCTTTTTGGGGCTGCCATTACTACGACCTTGCTCATTATACTGCTTTGGATATACCGTAAGTTGAGAAAAAAAACAAGGAAAATTGCCTCTATGAACGAGGAACTTAACCGTTTTAATCACAATCTCGAGGAGACTATTGAGCGCAGAACGCTAGAACTTAGCCATGCTCTAAACAAAGCCGAAGAATCCGATCGGCTAAAAACGGCATTTCTAACCAACATGAGCCACGAAATTAGGACTCCCCTAAATGGAATTATTGGTTTCTCGAAAATGCTCGAGGATGACCTTCCCCGTGAGATAAGAAAACAATACATGGAAATTATCGATGAGCGTGGTCAGCATTTACTGCAAATCATTAACGATATAATCAACATCGCTAAAATTGAATCGGGACAACTTACAATAAGAAAGAGTACATGCCAAGTCAATAACTTGCTCAATCTCCTTTTGCTGGAATATCAACAAACAATTGCATCTAAAGCCAACGATCAGCTGCACTTGATTACCTCAAAGAGTTTTGCCGATACCGACTCAACTATCATTACCGACGGTACACGGCTGCAAGAAGTAATCGGAAACCTTCTCGACAACGCAATAAAGTTTACCGAAGAGGGAACCATTGAGTTTGGCTATAAACCAATATCAAACGACAAGGAACTGCTGTTTTGGGTAAAGGATACCGGATATGGAGTACCCATCGAAAACCATGCGAGGATTTTCGAACGATTCAACCAGGTGTCGCCACCCCATGGCGAATCGAGTGGTACCGGCCTAGGCCTGGCCATTAGCAAAGGATTGGTAGAGCTGCTCGGTGGCACAATATGGGTGGAAGGCAACAATGGCCGTGGATGCACATTCTTCTTCACCATCCCATTGGTAAAACTTCAACCAAATGGCATAAACCCTGCGGAGCCTCTACTTCCATTACAGCATGTCTTAACAGGAAAAACAATACTCGTTGTTGAAGATGATTTCATCAGCTTCCAGTATCTGGAATCTATTCTACGAGATGTAAATGCAGCCCTTATCCACGTAAAAAATGGGGAGGACGCTGTAGAAGTTTGCCAAATGAACACCAAAATTGATTTGGTACTTATGGATATTCAACTCCCATTTATGGATGGGTGTGAGACTACACGTAAAATAAAGATTTTTAGAAAAAACCTTCCGATCATTGCTCAAACTGCGGATGTAATGCCCGAAGATAAAATTCGTTGCTTCGAATCGGGTTGTGACGATTTTATTGGCAAACCAATTGATCCCGATGAATTAGTGAGCATAATCGCCAAACGAATACTGTAATAAATTTTGCCTTGAAAAGTCTTTATACGCTAATAATCCCCCTTTTAATTGGGGTATTCTTGCTCTCGGCATTTAGCGTATCGGCAGTAGTGCTTCTTCCTTTGGACAAACCTAAAAGAGACTCACTCCATTCCAACATTATTACGATGTTCGATAAAGTAAACATCTTCTTTTATTTAGGCACAAAATCGGCTCCATTTACTATTAAGGATAGTTCAGGAAACAAATTCCAGTTTAGGCCAACCCCTCAAACCCGAATGGGTATAGGTATTGCAACCAAATCGTTTGGTATTAGACTCGGGTTTGTATTACCCACAAATACCGAAAATGAAAGGAAATATGGGAAAACAAATTCCCTCGATTTCCAAACAAACATATTTGCAAAAAAATTCGGGATTGACGTTTACTTCTTGAGTTACCGGGGTTTTTACCTTGATAATCCTAGGTCGCTTATCCCAAATTGGCGAAATACCAGTCCGTTTCCTCAAACCCGTGGTCTTACCCGATCGACCTACGGCGGGAACTTCTTCTATATATTCAACAATAACGATTATTCCCAAAAGGCTGCTTTTCAACAAATCGAATGGCAAAAAATCAGCGCAGGTAGTTTTCTGCTTGGCGCATACTTTAACGCTACAAAGATAGCGGCAGAGGAATCATTCATAAACTTAACCGATTATGGGGTTAATACCTCGCTTAGTCTGGAGAGTGTATACTCTTACACAGGTGGCGTAAGCATTGGTTACTCCCATAACTTCATTATTTACAAACGATTTATACTTAGCCTAACAGCCATGATTGGTGGTGGTTACCTTAATACTGATTACAAATATTTGCCAAATACAAAGCCAAACGAAACCATAAATGGGCTTGGAGGTAAGTTCTCAAGCCGAATGGCTCTAGGATATTCTCGCGAACTAAACTACTTTGGTCTCTTCTACATTACCGATACATACGAAATAAACTTATCCAAAAGCGAAAATGTCAAGTTCTTAATAACCAACTTCTATGTTTACTATGGACGAAGGTTCGATCTAAATCGGATTATGTCAAGACCCAGAAAATCGCTCACCAATTGACAATGCCAATGCAGCCAATATCTACAACACCAGCAAGTTTGCCAATCGGAATCTTTAATGGAACGGTAGTTACCACTGATGGCCTTTACCGCGTTCAACAAATATCAGTAGAAGCGGCTCGCGCTCTCGTTTCCAACCAAGCTATTACCTCCGCCGTTGGTCATCAAGCGGCAGCACATTTAATCTCCGAAATTCTCGGTGTTTTTGTAGCTGAAAATAGAATTCAGTTTATTCAACAACCCGGCCAACTTGCTATTGCTATTAAGCTGAACATACGCCCTCCCGAAGGTGCAGTGCTTTCAAAAGAAGAGATGTTATCCATTGGCTATACCCTCCGCCTTATTGAACGTTTGGAGTAACTACTCCTATATTTATACTATTCCACAACCAACAATTCATCATTACTCGGTTTATCCTCTCGTTAAAAATAGTCCTTAGCCCGGCCAAAAACAATTGCCGTCGGCGAACGCACTTTGCGCGGTTCACCTCTCACATTTTACGCTATCTTTGTCTCCAGAAATTTGATATTTGAATTAGCATGAAACCGTTTACCGAAACTACTATTTTTCACTGGGCTGGCCAACTGATTGGAAACAGTAGCCGGTTTATTTTCAACCTTTCGGCAATAACTATGGTTGGAGTTGCTTATGCTTTTAAGCTTAGCACTTCACCCGTTCTTCTCGGCGTTTTTGGACTTATAAACCCAGTATTCCTTACCATTTGTGTATACCGATTTATACAGGAACTGCCTAAGAACCTAATAACTGGCGGAATTTCGCTAGGACCCTTCTCCGGTAAACGAAGGCGTTGGATGCTCCTTACCGATGTCAGTATTATCATTGCCCTCACGGTGTATATCTTTCTTGGACCGCTCAACTACTTTGTGTTCCGCGCACTACTTATGCTACTCCTCCCCATGATGCTCTTGGTTGGCTTACGGTTCCTTTACATCATATATTTGGTACACCAAAACAACCCAACCCCCGACCAAGAACTTTAAGGGCAATCATTACCATTATTACCACGCATATCCATTTTAACACTTAAAACACCAATAATGGCTTGGTTTTATTTGGCCTTGGCAGGGCTTTTCGAAGTTGCCTTTACCACCTGCCTCAAATTGTCCCATAACTTTTCCAACCTGAAGTGGTCCATTGGCTTTTTTATTAGCATTACACTCAGTTTCCTCCTGCTCAACAAGGCAGTGCAAACCATCCCAATGGGAACCGGCTATGCGGTTTGGACCGGAATTGGCGCTGTTGGCACTACTATTATTGGTATTATGCTCTTTAAGGAACCTTCCGATTTTTGGCGAATTCTCTTCATAATACTTCTCATTGGGTCACTTATAGGATTAAAACTCGTTTCAAAATAATTGATAGAAATCGGTTGGTCGCACCCCGAAACTATTGTCTTCAAAATCAATTGTTTTTTTTCTACCTTTACTCTCGCATTATAGAGCTTATACGTGTTGTCTGGTTTCGGATTTCAGAACACCAATTGCTTTTCTCAAGCATGGCTAAGTTATGGAAACAGCACACCACGTGAACGACTTTAAAGAAACTACTCAACAACCATTTAGTTGGAAATAATAAACCAACTAAAATAAAATAATTACGCATGGCACTTGACCTAGGAAAGTATATTGCTGATCTTCTTCGCGAACATAACCGCGTGTCGCTACCCGGTTTAGGGGCATTTGTAGGCAATTATAAACCGGCAATGCTAAACGAAGAAACCTTAGTTTTATCGCCTCCCTATACGGAAATAAACTTCAGCAAAGATGAAACTTGGAACGACGAACTCCTCGAAAACTTCGTTGCACGGATAGAAGAGCTATCAATAGAGGAGGCCAAGAGATTGGTGGCCGAATCGGTGGCTGAAATCGTAATCGCACTACAAAAAAATGGCAACTTTGCGTTTCCTGGTTTGGGTCAACTCGTAAAGGATGGTTGGAGCATTAATTTTGAAATTGAAGAGGGAATAAATCTCCTTCCCGATGCTTTCGGTCTCGAAAACATAAGCATGCTTATACCGCCCATGCAGTTCGAGAAAAAGCCAATTGAACCCGAGAAGCCAATAGTTGCAAGCACAAAGCCACAACCAACTAAACCAATCGAGACCAAGGCCCCACTCACCAAAAAGCCTGCCCCCGCCTCAAAGCCAAAATCAAAGACCCCTTGGGTTCTCCTTAGTCTATTCGTAGTTATTGCCACTTTAGCTGGATATCTATATTTCGACGGGTTCTTTTTGACAAAAATACCGGTTATTCAAAATGGTGTAGCATCCATTGGCAATGTACTGCCTTCCGATACCTCCATTACCGAAAGTTACGCCGATACGGTGGATATTGATACTACCGAACAAAAGATTGTAGCCCAAGAAATCGATAGCCAAACGGAAAGAAGAAAGGCCCTATACTACGAAGAACCAAAGGCACCAGCTAGTGGAGTTAAAACTTTCTACATTATTGCAGGAAGTTTCAACAAAATGGAAAACGCCGAAAAGTTAAAAGAGATGATGACTAAGGATGGTTACAAACCTGAAATCCTCACGGAAGAGGGACCAGTTTTCCGGGTCTCGATGTATAGCTTCACCAACAGAAACAGAGCATTACAAGAGCTATCCCGACTACGCAACCAGAACAAAGATAGAAATGTGTGGCTTCTTGGTTTGTAAGTCAAAAAAAATCAAAACAGTCAAAAAAAACACCTTAACGCCAAAAGGAATACTTCAAATCTTTACCACAATTCTCGCTTACAACATTTTTTAAGGAGCCAAACATTAAAATCAAAAATATTAGGGGCAGTAGAATTCGTTCTAGTGCCCCATTATATATCACTAAAACGCCCACTTCTTAATATCCAAAAATCATATTTGTCTAGCTATCTGTTACAGATTACAACTACAATCCGTATTCTGGTAACAATTGTTCAAATAATAGGGTTTTCCTGTTAAATATCATCAAATCGCCTACTAGAGCCAATTGAAAAAAGATTATTTTTGTGCCAACAATTCCCCAAAGGAATTCCAAAATATCAAGAGAATACAACCTACATAATTAAGGATATGAAGAACATACTCGTTGTTGGTGCTGGTGGACAAATTGGTTCGGAACTCGTTCCTTACCTTCGGAATATTTATGGCGATAGCCATGTGGTTGCTGCTGACCTTAACTGTGCACCTTGCATGAAGTTAGGCGAAAACGGCCCGCTTGAAAACCTTGACGCCCTCGACGGTAAACAGTATGCCGAAATCGTTAAGAAATATAAGATTGATGCCATCTTCAACCTTGTGGCCCTTCTGTCGGCAACTGGTGAAAAGAACCCACAACTTGCCTGGAAAATCAACATGGGAGCACTTATGAACTCCCTAGAAATTGCCCGCGAAAATGGTGCCGCTCTATTTACCCCAAGCTCAATTGGTGCTTTTGGAAATAACACACCCCACGACGGAACGCCGCAGGACACCATTATGCACCCATCCACCATCTATGGTGTGTGCAAGGTTACCGGCGAATTATTAGGCGACTACTACCACCAGCGCTTTGGCGTTGATGCCCGTAGCGTGCGCTTTCCTGGCATTATCTCGAACGAAACCTTACCTGGCGGAGGAACTACCGACTACGCTGTAGAAGTTTACTACGCAGCCGTTAAGGGGGAGCAATTTACCTGCCCACTTCCAGAGGGAACCTATCTCGATATGATGTACATGCCCGATGCACTAAAGGCCTGCGTTCAGCTTATGGAAGCAGATCCTTCAAAATTAAAGCATCGTAACTCCTTCAACATCTCAGCCATGAGTTTTGAACCTTCCCAAATTTTGGCTGCCATACAAAAACGTATGCCCGAGTTCAAGATGGTTTACAATGTTGACCCAATTAAAAAAGCCATTGCCGAAAGCTGGCCAAACTACATGGACGATACCTGTGCTCGTAACGAGTGGGGTTGGAATCCAACTTGGAACCTCGAGACAATGACCGACGATATGCTTAAGGTAATTGCCGACAAGCACGCCAAAGGGCTACTGAAGTAGATTTGAGAATCACACATAATCAAAGAGAGACCGGTTAATCGCCGGTCTTTTTGCATTTATATCGCAATAGAGGGAACAAGCATACTTAAAATCAACCCCATTTGGAGTTAGAGCATCCAATAAAAGTAAAGGTAAGGCAATATTCTTCAAACAGCATAGCGCAAAGGGAAGTGCGCATCACTTCAAGACAAAATAAGAAATGGCCGCAAGCACTTGCGACCAATTCCCTTACTAGCACCAATCAAAAAACAAATATAAGCAAAATCAACACGCTATGTCGAAAAATTGCTCTTCAATTCTTTTTCAAGAGTATATTTGTTAAACATAACGACTATTTCTATCCCATATTGTTGGGAACAAGAAATATTCAAATCATTAAAACCTATTCAACCAACGATAACGACGAGCGCTATCTCCAATCTTAATTCCTACCATGAGTTCGTGAGTGCCTAAACTGTTGAAGTTCGTAAGCTGGCCAAAACCATAATCGAAGGCGTAACCAATGTAGTAGGATTTATACTTAGCACCAACCATCACAATAGCCGAACCCGATGTCCGATACGACAGACCAGCCCAGTAATCACGCTTGTAGTAACCCTTTACGTTTATATCGGTAGTGTAGCTCAACCGTTCAGTAGTAGTGAATTTCATCGATGGTTCTATCTCAAAATCGTTTCGAAAATCGTAACGATACCCACCAATAAGGTAATAGTGGCGGAGCATACGGTAAGCACTCTCCTTATTTCCAACCCCAAACTGGATACTACTCTGCACGAGGTTTGATACAGAAAACCCAGCATACCATGCACTTGCACTCGAAAGCATTACCCCAAAGTTGGCATCGGGCGAAAAGTCAGCATTCGCTTTCCCTGCCATTACCAATGGATCTTGCTGGTCGGGATAAGGTAACCCACTGGGAGCAACATCGGCTTTAAACTGATAAAAACTTAGCGAAGCACCAAATGACAGCTGATACTGGCGCATATCGAGGTGATAAGCATAGGTACCTTGAACTCCTGTTCGGCTAACGCGCCCATTGACGTCGTTGAACATATACCAGCCAAAACCCACTCTTCCGCTAGGACGACGCTTACGAACTCTATTCTTGATTCGTCGCGAACGGTTCATATAGCTCGTCTTTAGGATACGAGTTTGACCGCTTATGGCAAAAGTTCTTGGCCCTTCGGAGTAGCCTGCCCACTGCTGGCGAGCTGTTAAATTGAAGGCCGTAAATCCTTCGGCTCCAGCTACGGCAGGATTTAGTAAGAATGAGTTCATCATATACTGACTGTAGATAGGCTCCTGCTGACCAAAAACTCGGCCCGTGGAAAGAATCCCCAGCACTACTAAACCAACTCTTATCTTTTTTAAACCCTTCATTGTATCTCTTTCAATTAGTTCCTGCAATTACACGGCAACTAAACATTTATGGTTATCGGATAATGGTTACACTACCTCTGTAGCTGGAAGTTTTACCCTCGAGCGTAACCGTTATAATATAGTGGTATGAGTCCATAGGGAGGTCATTACCATTTCTGTCTCTTCCATTCCAAGCGGCGGCTGCATCGTAGGTTCCGCTATGTGCGAACACCTCTTTACCCCAGCGATTAAATATGCGGATGTTAACCTCCGTGAAATATAGGTATTCCGGAATTTCCCACTTATCGTTCACACCATCACCGTTGGGGGTGAAAACGTAGGGAATCCTCATTTTGCCAGGATCACACTGGTTAATTCTTATGGTGTCGGAGTTTACGCAGCCGTTCTCGTCGGTTACCTTAACCCAAATATCTTGTGTTGGGCCACTGCCCACAGGAAAGTTCGGTGCAATATCTCCGGAACTCCAGAGGTAGGAAGTAAAAGTAGGATTGGAGGCATCCAGCATAAGAGCCTGACCGGCACATAGCGTGGTGTCCGCGCCTAAATAAATATAAGGTAACGAGTATAGCCTTACCTCAGTTGTATCGTATGAACAGCTAAAATCGCTGCTTACTAACCTTACTTGAAGCGTGCCGCTCTGGTTGGTTACAAATGTTTGGTTTGTTGAATTATCCTGCCACAGGAAGTTGGTGTAGTTCGATCCGGGATCGACTGTAACGGAACCATTTTGGCAAAGCTTTAAGAATTCGGGTAAAGCACCCACGGGTATAAAAATATCGGGCGAATTGATGATAATGCTTTGATCGTAAGGAATACCCACGCAACCCCAGGGGGTAGATTCGGTAACCTCAAAGGTGTAAGCCCCACCGGGGAAAGCGTTGTCCCATGTAACCTCTACGGAATCACCATTTGCAAAACTCTGTATGCTGGCAGCGGGTACAGTGAATGTACCGGGTCCCGAAATGGTCCACTGAAAAGTGGAGACTCCATTCAACCCTTTGACTCCGTATTTTACTTTAGTGCCTACGCAGGCGCCGGGCAGGTCTTGCCCAGCGCTGTGCGTTGCACTTAGTATCAGAGTCACAAATAACGCTATCAGGTAAAAGTTACGCACAGGATAGTGTGTTGGTTTGTGAAACTATTAGATTAACAACTCCTTGCAAACGTAATACTAGTAAGCAAAAATATTGCTGATGTGGTAAACTGGTCCAGTAACTGGAGATGGGTTAACAATATACTCAACTGTTGTTGACCCTGCAGTAAAAGGATAAGTTGTGATTTGAGTTAAAGTTGGAACACCATTAGCAGCAACATAATCAGATTTCTGAGAAATACCAGAAACGATACCGTCTGCAGTTGTACCAGGAAGATTGCTAGCTTTAGAAATGGTGAAGGTGTACTTTGTTCTTTTGTTAGCAAGAACATTTAGAGGGCCAGTGCTAATAACCTCAAAACCTGATGTAGCTTTATACTTAGCCGTTGTTGTACGATCGGCGAGAGTAGAAAGTACGATAGAAGGAACATCCTCCACGTCAGCAACGTCAATATTAACAATTCTCTTCTGTACAAAGTATGCATAGGAAGCTAATGTTGCAGCAGGAACACCTGCCTCTGTGAAAGCAACAGAAAGATTCTCAGCAGCAGTATTTCCACAGATGTGAGCATGAGTTCCAGTAGCAGTAGGAGCATCAACTAGCCAAGGAGCAACAAGACCACCCGTCATAGCTGCAGTAGGAACACCGGTAACTTGCACATTAAAGTTTATACCGAGATCGCTACATCCACCAAAGGCAGCAGGCGCAATTTCCTTAACGTTAATAGCGTAAGGTCCTCCAAGAGTAACCCCAGTAATCTGAACATAGTTAAGATTTGCTGGTACTTGGGAAAGAGTTACCTTACCAAGATCTGCAGGTGCAACAGTAAAAGTCCAAGTAAAACCAACAGTTAAATTAGCAGTAGGAGTCGTTACACCAGCAGCCCAACTTGGATGATAAATTGGATCCGGTGTAGCATATACTGGCACAGCCTTACCAAGAGTAACATAGGTAAGATCTCCTTGAACAGCAATTGCAGAGAAATCTGCCTTTAATTGAGCCATTGAGGCTGCGCTTAGCATCATTGCACCAGCAAGTAGCAGTGCGGAATAAGTAAACTTTTTCATAGCGTGTTTAATTAAGGTGATTAATGTTTAAAAGTCTTTATTTTCTAGTTTCGAAGTAGCCACATTGTGTTTGGCTAGGTTCATAAACGACGAAGTTTCGTTTTCGTTCCGAGTGTTACACGAGAATCGTCATTATCTTGACCAAACCGCCATTTCTACTGACAAAAAAACAATATCGAGATTTGGTTGGCGTTATAGTGTTGTAACCTTCAAGTAACAACCTCCAATGCTAAAAAGAACGTGAACTTTGTTACTGCAAACATATCAATTGTAATGCCAAATACCACACATACCTAATAACGAACCACTTACAGTTGTATTATCGAAATTTATTCTTGCAATTGTCCGATTGTGGGCAGTAATTAAGTCCGAAAACATTTTAATGTATTGTCAGCATCTCAATATGCCAATTTTAGGGGAAAGATGGTTGTGAATCACCTAATCGCTTGGAGTTGTAACCCTACCACTAGAGCCCTTTCCCACCACCTCTGTTCGCCAAGCCTCCATTTTAATTAAAGTTCCAGCGCTATTGAATGCCTTTTCAATCCACAGGGTGTTATTGTCTCTATAAAGATATTCGAAACGAGAAGTTTTGTTGTCTGCACGGTCAAGTGATATTACACCAATGAGTTTACCGCTCTTATCGTAAGAAGATGTAACTTTTTCGAAAGAACTTGGTTGCCCAAAAATCGTTTTCTCAACTTCTTCCGAAATAATTCTTCCAACCGAATCGTAGGTAGGTATCCGCTTAAGGAGGATTATTGAGTCGGCCGGTAACCCTTTTTTAACTTTTACCTTTCTTAAAATCTCAGTTCCTTTGCTATCATAAGTATAGCGAATTTGATATGCACCTTTCCCGTTCTTGAATTTAGCATCAATTTGACCAACTTGAGCAAGGTTCAAATAAGTAAAACGCTCAATTACCGTTTCAAGTCCCCTAGGAGCCTTAAATGTCAGAAAGTGCAGTTTGATTTGCCTGCCTAGTTCGTAGGAGAAACTATCAGTTTTTACCAATTCATCCTTTAAATAAGTCTGCCTAACGACTAAATTATCGCCGGTATAAGTATTCCACTTAAAGCCAAGAATAGTCATGGTTGTGTCATAATCAATCTCTGTATGGCATCTTCCTAAAGAATCCAGTAGAAATTGCTTTTCAAGATAGGATTTACCTGTTGTAACCCCATCAACGATCTCATAAATGGACTGAATTCTCTGGCTATGCACATTTTGAGGTGGTCTGGTCTGGGAATATCCTAGATATCCCAGAAGCACAAGGAATACGGTTAAATATAAAACTTTCATGTCCAACTATTTTTTTTCGGGACAGTAAATCCGAATCATATTTCGTGCAGGCTCATATCCTAACTCCAGCGCCTTTTTAAAGTCATCACATCCAGAGTTCTCCTCCTTAAGATTAAACTTTGAGACCGCACGATTGTAGAATGCCTCGGCATATTTTGTATTCAACTTAATGGCTTGGTTGTAGTCGGCAATGGCAGCCCTGTGTTGGTTGAGTATCCCGTATGAGATACCACGGTTGAAGTAGGCGTCGGCGTTGGTAGGATCGAGCGCAATCCCCTTGGTAAAGGCTGCGATGCTGCCCTTGTAGTCCTTGCTCAGCGCCTTGGCGGTACCTAAGCTAAGAACAGCTTTGGTGTAATCGGGCTTAAGGGTTGTGGCCTTAGTAAGATCGGCAATGGAGTTTTTAAACTCACCCCTTTGGAGGGCTATCATGCCACGGGTATAAAGGGCAGGTGTGTACTTACCATCCAGAGCAAGTGCACGGTTGAGTGCCTTTAATGCATCAGGTACCTTTTGGCTGTTTATTTGGGCAAGGCCAAGGTAGTACCAAGCCTCCACATCATTCGATTTCATTTCGGTAGCCTTGGCCAGATCGGCCTCACCACCCTTAAAATCTTTTAACTTTACACGGAAGATACCGCGCTTTTTAAAGGCATCAGCGTTGGCAGCACCGCTCTCAATGAGCTTGCTGTAGGCCGAGATAGCCTTGTTGAAATCGTTAAGAGCCTCCACCGAAGCACCCATTTTGTAGAAGGCGTCCTTATTGGTTCCGTCGAGTTGGGCGCTCTTCACATAGTCCTCAATGGCCTCGTCGAACTTTAGTAATCCGGCCTTAGCAACGCCACGGGTATAGTAGGCTTTGGCTAGGGAGTCGTTGAGCGAAATAGCCTTATCCAGCGAAAGGATAGCCGGCTCCCACTGCTCCATGTTTTTCTGGGAGATTCCCTTATGTAGAAACGGATTGGCCACCGTGCTGTCGAGGGCAATAGCCTTATCGAAGTAAGTAATGGCAGTGCTATCCACACCCGTATTCTGTAAAATAAAACCCTTCAGGTCGAGATACTCCGGCTTAGTAGAAAGCATTAAAGCGAAATCTACCTTGCTCATAGCCGTCTCATAATTAGCAGAGTCGGCAAAAACCTTCGCCTTTTGATAGGCGTTTTCGGCGACACGAGGCTTGGCAATAAAAAACGCCACTAATAGCACTAGCAGCGCAACACCAATGTAGAGGAAAGATTTTTTCATGCGTCTAGAATTACTTATAAGAACAACGTCAATCAATAGAGACACGCAGTATAGCGCAAAATTCGATCTTTTGTTTCAAAATTATATGCTAAAATACAAAAAGTATAGGAAGAAACTAACGTTTGGAAACTAAACCCATAGATTTTGCAGTTAGTCACCTCCAATAATCTTCCGCAGGCGATTTAGCCATAATGGCAAAGGGCATCAAATGTTCCATGCGAGGAGCTGAACGGTGAAATAGAGTTCGGTGGATTCGGAACAATCTCGCCTTCCATTCTTAAAAAAGAGTACCGCACCTACGGCGCTCAAAAAGGATCACGAGATCAGTTTTTTTACCATAATGTGGTGCCTACGGCACCGTTCTGCAAATACTTTAAGATGGGAGTAGCACTGATTGTAACCACGAAAACATGTACGGTTGCCGAATTTACCACAGCAACATACCGCCAAAACCCCACCGGCTCGTAGGAGGCACACGTTGGTAGAAACAAAAATACAAAACCCGATTTGCGCCCCGTAGGTGGCGCCACAGCTACCACAACAGGCAAGCGGAAAAGTCAATACCCAAATGTCGTAAGGTTCAGCCTTTGATCAGCCTATAACAAATTCAATATCAACTGACTCTGTAGGAGCCAAGCGTTGGCAAATGGGCTTGGCGCTGAAGAGCGGAGAGCGGAGGCGTTTCCTTGGGGTAAACAAAAAAATCCCGGCCTCTTTCGAGACCGGGATTGAAGAACGGCGGCGACCTACTCTCCCACCTTTCGGCAGTACCATTGGCGCTGGCGGGCTTAACGGCCCTGTTCGGAATGGGAAGGGGTGGAACCCCGCCGCCATAGCCACCGTAAGCGGTTGCGGATGCTTAATCCGTATAATTTTGACGTTCTTTCGCAGAGCAGGCGGCGCAGGTGCCGCGGAAGTCGTTCGGGGTATTAGTACTGCTCGGCTTTGCTGTTACCAGCTTTACACCTACAGCCTATCAACGTCGTAGTCTCCAACGCCCCTCAAGGGAGGCCTCATCTTAGGGGGGGCTTCGCGCTTAGATGCTTTCAGCGCTTATCCC
>NZ_FMYP01000032.1 GCF_900096565.1 Williamwhitmania taraxaci | reverse complement strand
GATGCGGCAGTAACCAAACGAAGGTTGCGCAACCACGTGATGCACAAGGCTGCAAAGAATCGCCCGCTCACAAAACGGGAGCAGGAGTGCAACAAGCTCATCAGCAAAGTAAGGTATCAGGTAGAGCGAACCTTTGGATCAATCCGGCGCTGGTTTGGGGGAGGTACTGCGCGGTATGTGGGGCTACAGAAAATGCATACGCAGCACCTGATGGAAGCAATGGCATACAACCTTTACCGATCACCTAGGATAGCTATGTACATAAACGAAAAATAGGTCGAAAACCATGCCTATGGAAGCATGGTTAGCTCGATGATAGAGCATAATTGAAGAGTTCCACCTCAAAAAAGTGTTTTTTGAGCTGGAAAAACAGAGAAAAATGAATTCTTTGCCTTTTGCAACGGTCTCAATATAACCACACAGCAATGATTGAGAGTATTAAGGCAGGAGCAACTATCCTAAATGAGTCTTCAAACTTCATCGATAAGTTGATCGACAAGATTGATAAATACAAGGAAATAAAGCAGGATACTACCACATTCCTTCGGGTTCTTTACCTGGAGATCATTGGGAATATTGAGGTGCTAAAAGTGATAAATTTTTCAGAGTTTGATTCACTGAGGCCCAACGATGTAAAGGTGAAAAGTCCCCTTAGTCTACTTCAAACCGATGTGGCCGAAGGGGTTTTCTACAAAGAGCAGGTTTCCCCTAACCTTCAGCTTTATGAGAAATTAAAAAAGCAAGGGCAGGTAAAGAACCGAAACCTATAATACTCCCCAAAAATCAGACCACTGGTTAAGTTGAAAAAACGAATTAATTTACCAGCGATTATGAAAAAGGGAAGACGAGTATTTACCGGAGCTTTTAAAGCTCAAGTAGCCATCGCTGCGCTCAAGGAGCGCGAGACGCTAGCGGAATTATCTAAGCGCTTTGACCTGCACCCCCAAATGATTACCAAGTGGAAGCAGGAGTTTGTGGAGCGATCATCTGAAATCTTTGAGACCCGTGCCCCACAGGAGAGCTTTGAGGCCGAAAAGGAGCGCCTGTTTTCCAAAATTGGCCAGTTGGAAATGGAGCGCGACTGGCTAAAAAAAATTTCAAAAAGAGCGGGACTATGAGCGAGCTAAGGAGTTATGTGTCGGCAAATGAGCCCCTAAGCGTTCGAAAGCAATGCGCGCTTTTAGGGATAAACCGCAGCACCCTTTACTACGATGCCGTGGGAGAAAGCCCAGAGAACCTTGAGGTCATGCGGCATATGGATGAGGAATTCACCAAGCATCCTACGCACGGAGTGCTCCAAATGCAGGATTTCCTGCTGGCCCTAAGCTTTACCGTGAACGCCAAGCGGATTCGCCGGTTGCTGCGAAAAATGGGCATTATGGCCCTCTACCCTCGGAGAAACCTGAGCAAGTTGGGCCACGCCAAGTATATCCGGCCCTACCTGCTCCGAAACCTAGCGGTAATCCGGCCAAACCAGGTGTGGGCCATCGACATCACCTACATCCCGATGGCCAAGGGGTTCATGTACATGACGGCCATTGTTGATGTTTACAGCCGATACATCGTGGCCTGGGATGTATTCAACAGTTTGGATGCTAAGAACAGCCTCGCGGTGCTAAAATCGGCCCTAGCGCACCACGGAAAGCCCGAAATCATCAACTCCGATCAGGGAAGCCAGTTTACCTGTGCGCTATGGACGGAATACGTAGAGGAGGTTGCAAAGATCAAAATAAGCATGGATGGCAGAGGCCGAGCCCTCGACAATATTTTTATTGAGCGCTTTTGGCGTACCGTAAAGCAGGATTATGTTTATATTTGCCCCGCTAGCGATGGAACAGAACTTTACAAAGGGCTATCGGAGTTTGTTTCCTACTACAACAACGTTAAAACTCATCAGGGAATAGGAAGGACTAAACCGGTCGACTTATATACCGCGGCAGCCTAGGGATAGAATTGTTGCATAGCAAAGTAAGATAAAACCACTTTCCAACCTTCAACTAAGAAAGTGAGTCCTGTGGTCTAAGAAATGGGGAGTATTATAACCAAGCCTTGGTAGTAGTGGTGAACGGAGTTGAAAAAAGTTCGTCTAAACTATTCGTTTATGAGAATATTCTTCAGGCCATTTCCTTTGTAGTCTCAAAGTTGGAGTTACTTCGCAATCTGAGTTACTTATCCGATGAGGAGCAGGTAATCATTAAAAACATGAACATTAAAACGCGACTTATCAACATTAACCAGCGGCTCATTATGATAAAATCGGTAATGGACAAGATGGAGGAGATAAAGGAGATGGCGCGTTAGGTCTTTTGGCTCGAGATATGGTTAGAAAAGGAAGCGACACTAGCTTGCGAAAACGTTTATGGCGACTGTAAAAATAAAGCCCCCGAGCAAATTAACTCGGGGGCTTATATTTACTTTAAGCTTGATTAGAATGCAACAGATGCCTCAATCATAAATCCTTTAAATTCGCCACCATTGCGAATGTCTGTGGTAGGAAAGTCCTTGTATTTCTGAATAACATACTCAGCCTTAACTAGCATGTTTGGTGTAATGTTCCAACCTGCTGCCGCCGCCATGCGGTCAATTGTAACCTTATCCGTTAGGCCTGCAAGTTCTCCTTTGAATTGATTATAACGACCGCCAACATAAAAATTTTCGGTGCCACCAAAGCGGTAAAGAATATCTCCAGCAAACTGGTTTACTTTTCTTTCCGAAGCCTCAAATCTTGAACGACCCTTGGCATTCTCGTAGGTTCCAAAGAACTCAAGGCCATCATACTTAACAAAAAGGTTACCCATCATTGCCAGAACTTTATCGGAGAATCCTGGGTTTAGGCGACCTGAAGCCAACGTAGCAGAAGTAGAGTTGTTATACTCCATTACCATAAAGTAGTGAGAACCTGCTCGGTCGCCAGAAAATAGTGTGTTGCTGGCTGAACTTGCTGTATAGTATCCTGAAGCTGAAACGCGAACGCGAAGGTCCTCATTTACTTGCTTGTCGTAACCAATTTTTCCAATAAACGAAGGGCTTCTCTTTGCTTTATCGTCTGGTGTTGCTCCAATTGGAGCAGGTTCGTTCACATCACCCTTAATTTCGCCACCGGTTACGCCACCAAGAAGAAAGGCACCGTTGCTTCTGAACATTATGTCTCCACCAATCTCGGTAGTGAACGCATCCAATATATAACCCTCCATAAATGGATTAAAGAAGGTGTTACCTGCATCGCTGCGGCGGAAGTGAGCATCGCCGTAGTTTACCTCCATATGCCCCACACGAATGGTTGTAAATTCCATAATCCTGTCTACCATTGAGTTCTTTAAGAATGGCAACTTTTCAAATTGGATAAAACCACCCTTAACCCATGTCTCGTTGTGGTGACGGGTAGAGAGGTAGGTAACCAAGTTTAAGCTAATACCATCGGCAAGCGCTACATCAATATTTAGGTTGGCCATTGCAGTATTAAAACCGTTGGAAATAGGTGTAAGCGTATTAACATCAACGGGAGGAGTGCCTTGAAGTTTTACATCGGCAGTATTGCTGTGCTTAAGGTTTTGGAGCGATTGAGCAAAGTTACCTCCAATACGAACGTCAACTCCTTTGAATGCTACGCTATCGGTTTTGCTGGTTTCAAAAACGTTAACTCCGCGTTTATCGTTTGGTCGGATATAACCAATCTCAGCACGCTGAGCAAAAGCCCCAATGGTTAAGGTCGTTAGGAACATCCCAATACCAAATTTTAAAATTGTATTTTTCATAGTGGTTTGAAATTAAATGAGTAAGATTCGGATTTTCTTGTTGTGAGTTACCCTTTTTTTAGGGTGATTAAATAGACAATATTCACCTCGTCGCCCGTTTTCATTGCGCCAAACATGGCGGTTGGAGGTGTTACTTTAAATGATGTCATTTTAAATTTTTGGGATCCGGAGAACTCTACCTCTCCGTTAGCAAGAATTCTAACCTTTACCGGTAGCGAAACTTTTTGCGTGGTACCGGAAATGGTTAAATTCCCCATTATAGTCGTGGAAAATTCGCCGGATGCCTGTGCCGGAATGGATAAATTTGACGCGGAGAAGGTAATCTTGGGATACTTCTCTGCATTAAGCGCGGAACGCATCTTTCCGCTCATTATACTTCCCTCCGAAGCCTCAAGTGTTGCGGCATCGATATCAATCATTGCCGTTGTAATACCCGATAGGGATCCCTCGGTAATATTGAGGTTGGAGGCAACCCCCATCTTTTTTACATCGGCACTCCAATCGTGGAGATTGGAAGTACCCTTAATCGTAATCTTGTAACTCTTTAGATTGTATGACGTTTGGCCAATTCCCAGTTGGACAAATGCAAGGCAGAAGACGGTAGCAAGTAGCAGTGATTTCTTCAACATATTGTTTGAATTTTTATAATATAGTAAGTCTATAGGGTTGGTATAATAAACTCAAAAAATAGAATAAGGTTTAATTGTTCAGTCCATTCGGGATGTGTCTTTTGACGAATATTTAAAATAGTTCGATTAATAACAATGTGTTATTGCGATAACATCTTTTTAATCAAGTTGTTAAATTTTTTTCTTTTTCCCCAAAAAAACGAATACTAATTAGAAGATAAGCGAGAGTCATGTATTGTGGTTCGAGAGTCGTAATTCTTCAAGATTGGTTTTGTTGGTGATTAAGAAAAAACAGCGAACTTTGGCCTACTGATTTAAAAGAAAAAAGAAATGAAGATAAATAAGAGTGGGGCCAAGCTTTCTGCCATTGTAAGTATTGGGGAAAAATTGCGCCAGTTGAGCAAGGATACAGGTAAACAGCATCTACTACTTAATAGAGGTGTGCCTTCTGTGGTTAATATTGATCTTTCGGAGGTGGTTAAACTAATCGAGTTTAATAGCGCGGAACTTCAAACGTATCCACCAGCCCAAGGTCGGCTCGATCTCCGACAAGCTATTAACGATGAGTTCTTTGGAGGCAAATCAGATGCTGCTAAAATTTTCCTTACTGGCGGAGGAATGAGCGCTCTCGACCTAGTTTTTCAGACGGTAGAGGTGGAGAAAATTATGCTTCCGGTTTACTACTGGGGCGCGTATTTTCATATAACTACTATCAGGCAGAAGCAAGTGGGCGAGTATAACAGCTTCGACGATTTAGCGGATATGCTCCCCTCGTTGAAGAACAGTGCTGTAGTCATCGGTGATCCGGGAAATCCACTGGGCGAAAAATACGATGATGAAAAATTGTTTGAGGTTATAAAAATGTTGAACGATAATGGTACTATTGTATTCTTCGATAGCCCATATCGCCGTATTTTCTTCGATAACACCGACACCTTCTATCAGCGGTTGCTTCCACTTTCAAACGTTATTGTGATTGAAAGTTTCTCGAAAAGCGTAGGGCTAAGCGGGCAACGTATTGGTTTTGTTCACTGCAACAACACCGAGTTTAACGACGAACTCGCTGTTCGGTTGATGT
Organism: Williamwhitmania taraxaci; assembly: GCF_900096565.1. Classification (NCBI taxonomy): domain Bacteria; kingdom Pseudomonadati; phylum Bacteroidota; class Bacteroidia; order Bacteroidales; family Williamwhitmaniaceae; genus Williamwhitmania; species Williamwhitmania taraxaci. The sequence continues at coordinate 39,449 of NZ_FMYP01000032.1, read as the reverse complement.
ATGCCACTAATGGAATAAATGCTTTTAGCCAGGCGTTAGTATTGAAACTGATAACTACAGAGGTGGGCCGGAAGGCAGTTGCACAGTTTAAAGCCATTACTATCGCCGATGTTAAGAAGAACGTTGAATACTTGCGTAGTAAGGGCTTTTTGGCTGAGGAATTTTACAACGGAAGCACTCCCGTAGGTATTTTTGCCATAGTAAACATGAGCGAGCAGGAGTTATTGAAATACTATATTGGTTCCGTTTCCCTAAGTTTTTTTACAAAATCGAAGAAGGAATACGCCAGCAAGTATGCCCGAATATGTATTTCGGTACCACACGCCGAGTTGGTTAGCTATTTCGATGCCATACCCGCACGATAATTTCACTTCTAACACCACCACCCTGCCAACAATGGCAGGGTTTTTCATTATGAGCCTCGCAGTTTATATTCTTGCTTTACTTTTAATGGTGTGCTAAAGTAATCGGAATTAAATAGTGTGGATTAAGCCATTCTCCTTTAAGCCATAGCGAAGAATAAACGCTATTTCTCTTCTTTTTGCTAACTTGCGCAATTGTTTTTCTACCAAACAAATCATGTTTGATGGTGTTTGACAGTAGTAATTTTGGGAGATATGCTTAAAAAAATAGTTTTGATTGCTGGCCTAGTTCTTTCTTGCTGCCTCATCGCTGGAATGTTTCTTAGTTTTTCCGAAGATGGTAAGAGTATTGTGCGGGAGATTGGAGCCTCTTTTCAAAGTATAGAGGCAGTTGGGTTACCCGATTCCCTTTATTTTGCTAATGAGAGAGTCCCATTGGAAAATTTCGACACCAAGGAGAGCCTCGATCGAGAGATGTTGGTGAACTCTTACTGGCACTCGCAGACGATCTATCTTTTAAAACTATCTACTCGTTATTTTCCGGTAATTGAACCCATTCTCAAACGCGAGGGAGTACCCGACGATTTTAAGTATTTGGCATTAGCCGAAAGTGGATTGCAGCAGCTCATTTCGCCTGCAAAGGCTGTGGGCATGTGGCAGATTCTTGAAGCAACAGCCAAGGAAGAGGGACTTGAGGTTAGTCCTGAAGTCGATGAGCGTTATAATGTTGAAAAGGCAACACTCGTAGCCTGCAACTATTTGAAAAGGTCATATGCAACCTATGGCAATTGGACAATGGCTGCTGCTTCCTATAATATTGGACGAACCGGTTTGTTGAAACAGGCTACACGGCAGGATCGGTATAATTATTATGATTTGCTTCTTGGGGAGGAGACCGGACGCTATATGTTTAGGATTTTGGCACTCAAACTTATCTTTCAAACCCCAGCACACTATGGGTTCGATTTGACTCAATCCGATTACTATCCGGCGCTAAGGTTCCGGGAGGTTGAGGTAGATAGTTCCATTACCCGGATTTCAGACTTTGCAGCCCAAATGGGTACCAGCTATAAGATGATTAAGTATTTTAATCCATGGCTCCGTGAGGCCTCTCTCAACAACCCAATGAAGAAAAAATACACTATTAAAATTCCGATAGACGGATTTAGGACGGAAGCATACATCAAGAATAATTAACGCAAAAATATATTCGAAAATTGAAAAGTAATGAACCGATTGAGGTTGTTTTCACCGAAGAGGAATATATTAGCGTATTCGGGGCCCGCGAGCACAACCTAAAGAACATTGATGTAACCATTCCGCGCAATAAGCTTACGGTAATTACCGGCTTAAGCGGCAGCGGAAAATCTTCATTGGCTTTCGATACTATTTATGCCGAAGGCCAGCGTCGTTATTTTGAGACATTTTCGGCCTATGCCCGCCAATTCTTAGGCAGTATGGAACGTCCCGATGTGGATAAGATTACTGGTCTGAGTCCTGTAATTGCCATAGAGCAAAAAACTACCAATAAAAATCCCCGCTCAACAGTTGGGACTATCACTGATATTTACGATTTTCTTCGGTTGCTTTATGCCCGTGCCTCCATTGCCTACTCTTACGAAACAGGCGAGGCCATGGTAAAATATTCCGACGATCAGATTATCGCCCTAATACAAGAAAAGTTTGCTGGGAAACGAGTGGCGATTTTAGCCCCATTGGTTAAAGGCAGGAAGGGCCACTACAAAGAACTTTTCGAGCAACTGCGCCGTAAGGGTTTTTTGCACGTAAGGATCGATGGTGAAGTTGTTGAAATGCGCTCGGCTATGAAGCTCGACCGCTACAAGGTTCACTTTATTGAACTATTAATAGATAAATTTCCCGTAAACGAAGCTGATACAAAGAGGCTCCGGGAATCGGTTCAGGCTGCCATGAAGTTGGGAGAAAATACCATTGTCGTGCTCGATATCGACAGCAAGGAGCAGCGCTACTTTAGCCGGCACCTAATGTGTCCAACTACCGGAATATCCTATAACGAGCCCGCGCCACACAGTTTCTCCTTCAATAGCCCTCAGGGAGCTTGTCCCCGTTGCAATGGACTTGGAACAGTGTCGGAAGTGCATTTGGAGGCTCTAATTCCTGATCCTAAAACTAGCATTAAAAAGGGAGGCATTAAGCCTTTGGGGCCGTATAAGAACAACCTTATATTTTGGCAGCTGCAGGCCATCGCAGAAAAGCATGGCTTTACGCTCGACGATCCTATCGAGGATATTCCCGAGGATGCGCTTAGCATCATTCTCTATGGCTCCGAAGAACCACTTAGAGTTAAGTCGCCTGTGCAAGGAGTAAATACTACCTACAAACTTAATTTTGGTGGAGTGCTCGATATTATTGGCCCCAACGACGATGAATCGAGTGCTAAGAGCAAGCGTGAGACTGAGCAATACCTTCGGTTGACCACTTGCCCTGATTGTAATGGGGCACGGTTGAAAAAAGAAGTGCTCAACTTTAGAATGGTCGATAAGAATATTGCTGAACTAAGCAAGATGGATCTTACTGCCTTGTATGATTGGTTCTCAACGGTCGAGAAGGATCTAACTGTAAAACAGTTGGCCATTGCTAAGGAAATTATCAAGGAAATACGTGAACGACTAAGGTTCTTGCTCGATGTAGGGTTAAGTTACCTTGCGCTGAACAGGAGTGCCCAAAGCTTGTCGGGTGGCGAGAGCCAACGAATACGTCTGGCAACCCAAATTGGTTCGCAGCTGGTAAACGTTCTTTATATTCTCGATGAGCCTAGCATTGGATTGCACCAACGCGACAATCATAAGCTTATACATTCCCTTAAACAGTTGCGGGATGCAGGAAACTCAGTAATTGTTGTGGAGCACGACGAAGACATGATACTGGCTGCCGATTATGTAGTGGATCTTGGTCCTCATGCGGGTAGGCGTGGGGGGCTGATTGTTGCTCAAGGAACTCCTGAGGAGATTCTTAAATCAGATTCGCTAACTGCACACTACCTAAACCGGAAGCTAAAAATTCCAATTCCCTTGGAACGTAGGGCGGGGAATGGAAAATCTATTCATCTTAACGGTGCTACTGGCCACAACCTCAGGAATGTCTCAGTCGAAATACCCCTTGGCAAGTTAATTTGCGTTACGGGGGTCTCTGGTAGCGGCAAGTCGTCGCTAATAAATGAAACGCTTCAGCCCATATTATCCAAGCACTTTTATAGATCACATAAGGAGCCGCTTCCCTATAAATCTATTGAGGGTATCAAAGATATCGATAAGGTTATTGAAGTGAACCAGTCGCCTCTTGGACGCACACCACGGTCAAATCCGTCCACTTATACAGGTGTGTTTTCCGATATCCGAAAACTTTTCGAGATGACGCCGGAGGCAAAGATTCGCGGATATAAGGCAGGTCGATTCAGCTTCAACGTTAAGGGTGGCCGTTGCGAGGAGTGTGGAGGTGCCGGGGTTCAAACTATTGAAATGAATTTCCTTCCCGATGTATATGTGGAGTGCAAGGTTTGTCGAGGCAGGCGTTACAACAGGGAGACTTTAGAGGTTAAGTATCGAGGTAAATCCATCTCGGATGTGCTAGACATGACCATTAATACTGCGGTGGAGTTTTTTGAACCTATGCCGGCAATTTACCAAAAGTTAAAAACCATACAGGAGGTTGGCTTAGGTTATATTACGTTGGGGCAACCCTCTACAACCCTCTCGGGGGGGGAATCGCAGCGCGTTAAGTTGGCTGCAGAACTTGCTCGACGCGATACCGGAAAAACGTTGTATATTCTCGATGAACCTACCACTGGGTTGCACTTTGAGGATGTAAGAGTATTGATGGATGTACTTAACCGCTTGGTGGATAAGGGAAATACTGTAATTGTAATTGAGCATAATCTCGACGTCATCAAGATGGCCGATCATATTATTGATATGGGTAAGGAGGGAGGCGCAGGTGGTGGCGAATTACTCTGTGCGGGCACTCCCGAAGATATAATCCATAATACGGATAGCTATACTGCTCATTTTCTCAAGGATTACCTATCTCGCTAGTAAGTTTTCAAACAAATACTCATTTTCGATTACAAATTGAATTGGGTTCCTATCTTTGCTATCTAGTTAGTAAATGTGGATTAGTATGGCAAAGTTGGTCGAGATAATTTGTGAAAACAACAATTCCAAGAAGCACTATCCGATGGGTGTAACCCTATTGGAAATTGCTAAGGATCAAAATATATCGTTAGCAAATCCAATTTTTGGTGCACTGGTCAACAATGAGGTTAGGGAGTTGGACTATCATGTGTTTAGCCCCAAGCAAATACTCTTTTTCGATTTGTCTTCACCTGCAGGAATGCGGATGTATCAGCGATCGCTCTTTTTTGTCTTGGAAAAAGCGGTTCGCGATGTTTTGCCGGGCAAGCGCTTATCGGTAGAACATTCTGTATCGAAAGGATTCTACTGCGAAATTGAGGGCTTTGAGGGAAGCATCCCGCTTTCCTTAGCCTTTACGCTAGGAGATAGGATGCGCGAAATTATTGCCCGCGACATTCCGTTTACCAGCGAAAAAATGGCTACTACCGAAGTTATTAAATACTTCGACAATCAAGGATACGCGGAAAAATCGATGTTGTTGAAAACACGACCTCGTTTATATACAACGGTTTATCGCCTCGATGACCGTATGGATTATTTCTATGGTTGCATGGTGCCCTCCTCTGGATATTTAAAAAAGTTTGATCTTGTTAAATACTACGACGGCCTACTGCTGATGGTTCCTAAGCGAAGTAACCCATCGGAGATGGAAGACCTTATTCTGCAGGATAAAATGTTCGATATCTTCCGAGAGTATAAGGCATGGGTCGAAATCTTGGGTGTTAGCTCCATTGGATCAATTAACCAAATGGTGCTCGACGGCAACGGCGATGAACTTATAAAGATTGGAGAGGCCTTACAGGAGAAGAAGGTTGGGCAAATAGCCGATGAAATACGCAAACACAGGGATACGGTAAGCATGGTTCTCATCTCGGGCCCATCCTCATCGGGGAAAACAACTTTTGCAAAGAAGTTGGCTATTCAACTTAAGGTTGCCGGTCTTACACCGGTTACCTTGTCGCTCGACAACTACTTTGTAGATAGGGATAAAACCCCCTTGGATGAGAATGGTCAATTCGATTTTGAATCAATATACTCCTTAGATATTGAGGCTTTCAATCAGGATCTTCTCTCTCTATTTTCTGGTAAGGAAATTGAACTTCCCAAGTTTAGCTTTGAGCATGGGAAGCGGTTTTATGATGGAACAAAGTTGCTTATTACGGATAAAACCATACTTCTGATAGAGGGTATTCATGCACTTAATCCACTTCTTACTCACTTGGTGGATGCCGACAAAAAGTTTAAGGTTTACGTTTCGGCCCTAACCAGCCTTTCGGTGGATGGACATAATCGTATCCCTACCACAGATAATCGTTTGATAAGGCGTATTATTCGCGATTTCCGCTATCGGAATTATTCTGCATTAGATACCATTAGCCGTTGGGAGAGTGTGCGTAGGGGCGAAGATAAATACATCTTCCCATTTCAAGAGGAGGCCGATGTTATGTTTAACTCATCCCTGCTTTTTGAACTGGGTGTTTTAAAGCAATATGCCGATCCGGTTTTACGTGAAGTTCCGCCATCGGTAAAGGAGTATGCCGAGGCACAAAGACTGCTCAAATTTCTGGAGTATTTTGTCCCCATCGATGACAAGGAAATTCCTCCAACCTCAATAATTCGCGAATTTTTGGGAGGAAGTAGTTTCTCATATAAGTAAGAATATGGCTTTTTTGCGGCTTTTTACTTAAAACCGATTGGCTTTCTGCAAAATAGGCAATATTTGTATTACTGGCCATCAACAACTAATTGCCTGAAGATCAGTATTTGTTTTTAGATTTAAGTGATCAGATTAAACTTTTTTTTACTATTCTGCAATTTCTTTAGTATTTGCATACTTTTTTGATACATTTTTCATTAATTTGCTTAGGGTTACAACTAACCATTTGGCTGCAATATGATAAAATCTATTATGCTTCTTTTCAACATGTTAGGATTCTTCCTGCTGAATATACTATTCTCAGGGAGTGTCGGTTTGAACATGGTTGCCCCCAAAGAAGTTAATGCGGGCAAAGAGTTTGAGGTCGAAGTCACTCTCGACAAGGGCGATATCAGCAGTTTTGCTCGATTTCAGCAAGATCTTCCTGCTGGCCTTTCTGCTCAGGCCGTAGAAACCTCTAATGGTGAATTTTCCTTCCGCGATCAAAAGGTTCGTTTCGTTTGGTTGCGGTTACCTGTTGAATCTACCATTACCATTAAGTATAAAGTTAGGGTAAACGATAGGCTCACAGGGAGCTTTAAGCTAGGTGGTAAATTCTCATACATTGAAGATAATGAGCGTAAAGAGGTGGCGGTAATCGATCAGCAGTTGGCGATTATTACTAATCCCGCAATGGATCCAACCTTGCTTGTCGATATCAATGAGTTTCAACAAATGGCTACCTCTAAGCTTATGGCATATGGTGCTGGTAGCGTAAAGGCTATACGCCAAGACCCATATCTCGAAGGAAATAGTAACGATTACTTGGTGAATGTGCTCGTTTCCAAGGGTGCTACCGATAAGTTCGCCAAAATTGAGGAAGTTGTGCCCGAAGGTTTTAGGGCCGAAGTGGTAGATGCAAAGGATGGCATCTTTACCTTCAAGGATCAGAAAGTGAAATTTCTGTGGATGAACCTTCCTGCCGAACAAACCTTTGTGGTTACCTATCGACTTATTCCAGAGGATGGGATTGGTCCTAAAGATATGGCCCTAAAGGGAACATTCTCCTTTATTCAGAATGAAACAACGCAGGTTATAGATATCGTTCAAAAGGGCACAGACCTTAAGAAACTTGACTCGCAGCAGTTAGAAGGTTTAGTTAAATCCACTCTGGTTTCCACCGAAGGCCAAGATGCCTTTAGCAGTTATACTCCCGATGCAGCAGGAGGTATTGATATTCCTGTGAAATATGTGGGTGCCGATAAGATGGCTGACATGGAGAAGCAACGCAACGGAACCGTTGGTCCAACTAATGCTTCTACTCTTTCCTATACTCTCGAACCAGAGAAGGGCGTTTACTATCGGGTGCAGATTGCCGCCGGACATAAACTCGTAAACATCAAACAATATTTTAAAAAGTTCAAACTTCAAGAGGAGGTTAGAACCGAGCAGCACGAAGGCTGGTATAAGTATTCGGTAGGTTCCTTCTACGTTTATAAGGATGCCCGCGATCACCGTAGCCAACTTTGGACATCAACGCCTATTGATGATGCCTTTGTTGCCGCCTATAATAACGGTAGGCGCATAACTGTTCAAGAAGCCCTGATGATAACCAACCATAAATGGTATAAGTAATAGCATACCCATGAAATTGATCTGGAGAGGATTATTAGTTGCCATTTTCGCCCTTGTGCTTATTCCTACGGTTAAGGCTCAGGACGAGGATCTTGTTAATTGGGATGCATACTTGACTACCGAAGTTGAGGTGATCGATCCGCAATATCGTCCGATTATTGGTGTTGGAACCGGTGTCATTAATTTTTATGGCGACGTTAAGGGATCGAACGGAAACTTGTTGATGGGTACTCTAGGCTATAAGTTCAATGTTAGCACCCTTTTAGGCAAGGGACAAGATTTTAAGTTTAACTTATACGTGCTTTACGGTGAATTGAAAGGGATCGACAACGATATGTCGTACCAGTTTCAGCGCGATATTCCTGGATATACTGGAAATACTAGCTTCGACTATAACTTCTTTCAGCTTGGAGCAAACGTTGAGTATAACTTTGGTCCACTATTTCGCTGGAAAGGAGTAAAAGTGAAGAAGGGAACCAAGTTTAAGGTTCTCGATCGTACCTTTAGGCCTTTCCTTTCCATTGGTATTGCTCCAATTCAGTATAGCGCTAAGGGAAACTTAACCTATGGAAGTGACCAACAGTACCATTTCTGGAGCGACGGCACCATTCGTGACCTTAGACAGACAGATCCTTTGGCTAATACCGCTCAAATAGTTAAACTCGATGGATCGTACGAAACCGATTTGCGCAAGGCAAATCTTTACGGAACAAAGAGTACTGAGCAGAGCACAATATCGTTTCCAGTCGATTTTGGGTTGGATTTTTACCTGAACTACCGCGTTAATCTGCGTGTGGGAACTTCAATAAACTATACCCTTTCCGATTTACTCGACAATGTGGATTCCAAATCGGTAAAGAACACTAGTGTTAAAGATAATGGTAGACCGGACATGTTTACCTTCACCTATATTGCTCTTCATCTTGACCTGTTTTCTGATCCTGAAACTCGCAGAGTTTCGAGCTTGTTTAGCGATGTTGATAATTTCGATTACGATGGATTGGCCGATGGCGACGTGGATGGAATACTCGACCTCATGGACCAATGCCCCGATACTCCTTTGCGCGAACCTATTGATTCAGTAGGATGCCCATTGGACGACGATAAGGATGGCATTGCCAACTATTTGGATTCTGAACCAAATTCAGCAATTGGTGCTCTGGTGGATAAAACCGGCTCAACACTAACCGAAACCTCATTTGAACGCTATAATACCGAAGGGCTGGCGGTAAGCCGCGATAAGGTTATTACTCTGCCGGTAAACCAAATTTGGACGCGCTCCGTACGCTTCGAACCCGGTATTGTGCCTGAAAAGTTTAAGACCATTGACGCCAATAGCGATGGTTATGTTTCCTACGATGAAATGCTTAAGGAAATTAATAAGTATTTCGATGGGGAGTCGAAGCTCCAAACTGCAGACATTTATGAACTAAACGAATTCTTCTTCGAGCAACAGTAGCACAACTAGGCGATTTTGATACAAAAAGTCCAAGACCAAAGCGGTTTTGGACTTTTTGTATTCTACGGAGCAAACCAATGTGAATACTTTTGATATCCGTGTTGGCTATATGGTATCATGATTTCATCCCTGCTTGAAATTATTTTCAAATAATATGGTGATTGCGATAACAACCAACTGAAATTAGTAGTAGTTTCGTTCGGTATTCTACGAACAACGAACTAACTCTATATTTTTATGAATATTAAAGTATTGGGCACAGGTTGTCCTAAGTGCAAGACACTTGAAAAGGTTACTCGTGATGCTGTACGCGAGATGGGGATTACTGCCGATATTGAAAAGGTGGAAGACATCGCTAAGATTATTAACTATGGAGTAATGCGCACGCCAGCGCTCGTTATTAACGAAACGGTGGTTGCTAGCGGTCGTATTCCTTCAATTTCTGAGATTAAAGAACTAATCACTAAGAATAAGTAGGCCGATGAAATCATTTAATATTCTATTGACTCTTGCCCTTATTGTTCCAGTTTTGAGCTGTAGCGCACAAGGAAAGAAAGTCGATGAAAAGGTTGCCCCTTCGAGCAAAATCGAAGCCTACTACTTCCACTTTAACTCGCGCTGCGTTACCTGTAAGACGGTTGAGGCTCAGGCTAAAGAAAACCTTGCGGTATTGTGCCCAGAGCAAATGAAGGCGGGGACAATTACCTTTCAGTCAATCAACCTTGATGATGCCTCGAGCACTGCAATTGCCGAAAAGCTTAAGGTTTCCGGCCAATCGCTCCTATTAGTAAAGGGTGCTGCTCAGATAAACATAACCAACGAAGGCTTTATGTATGCGCGCTCAAATCCCGATAAGTTTAAGGAAATCATCAAGCAGAAGGTAGATGGGATGCTAAAGTGATTTGAAGATGAAATGATTTGATGATTTGAAAATTGTCGTTCTATTGAGAGTTATTCATCAATTATATTGAATCTGCAATATCCCCAATCTTCAATGTATTATTTTCAGATTAGTTGTATTCTTTAAGTTTACGAATTACTAAGCGTTAGATTGTTCTTTTCTTTAAAGTTCAAAAATCGTTTGTCATGAGAAATGATAGAGATAACTTGATTGTTGATAAAACGTTTAGGTTTGCGATAATGATTGTTAGTTTCTGTGAACTGCTTGAAGAAAACAGAAAATTTGTTGTTGCTAGGCAACTTTTACGTTCAGGAACTTCAATTGGAGCAAATGTTCGTGAAGCCCAAAATGCAGAGAGTAAACTAGATTTTATTCATAAGCTTAAAATTGCTATAAAAGAGGCTGATGAGACGCAATATTGGTTACTGATTTGCAAAGAAAGTTTATCCTATCCTTCCGACGAAGATCTGTTAATTGAGATCACTTCTATCATAAAGATCCTTTCAAAAATCATAAGTAGTTCTAAGAATCAGAATAGTAGTTAACGCCTTTAACTGTGATTAGCGAATCATTATCAAATTTTCAAATCATCAAATCACCAAATTTGCAATGAACGACTTTCTTAATAGTATCCTCGAAAGCAGCAATACTCCTTGGCTATCGGCTTTGGTATTGGGATTTATGACGGCAATTAGTCCATGTCCACTGGCTACCAACATTACGGCAGTTGGCTTCATTAGTAAGGATATCGATAATCGCCATCGCGTGTTCATAAATGGGCTGCTCTACACCCTTGGCCGCGTTATTACCTATACCGCCATTCCCCTAATAATATTTTTGGGAGCGGATCAGTTTGCCTTCTCCGGTTTCTTTCAGCGCTATGGTGAAAAGATTCTAGGTCCTATGCTTATTGTTATAGGGCTATTTATGCTTGATCTGATTAAGATCAAACTCCCAGGCTTAAATCGGCTTTCGGAGAAGATGCAACAGAAGACCAAGTGGGGCTACTGGGATGCCATTGTGCTGGGAATGCTCTTTGCTCTGGCATTCTGTCCGTATAGCGGCGTGCTTTACTTTGGAATGCTTGTGCCCATGACGGTTTCGAGCGCTTCGGGACTTTACCTTCCCATAATTTTTGCCATTGCCACCGGAATTCCTGTTATCGTATTTGCTTGGATTCTTGCCTATACCGTTTCCGGAATCGGAGGAGCCTACCATAAGGTTAAAACTTTCGAAATCTGGTTCCGACGTATTGTGGCAGTGCTATTTATCGTTGTGGGTGTTTACTACATCATCAGGGTATTCCTCTAAAAACACGATTTAAGTGTTAGTTGTGTTTTAAGCAATTTTAGAATAAAACATGGAAAATAAAAAAAGAATAAAACTGATTGCTGCTGTGGCTCTGATTCTGCCAGCATTAATCTTACTGTATTATATGCTTCAGCCATTGGTTGATTACCTAACTTATAGTCTCGTTGGGTTAAATGCAGAAACTCACCTTGGAGCAGCAATCAATTTTTTTATTTACGATACGATTAAAATTCTGATTTTGCTATTTCTCATCAGTACGCTGATGGGGTTGGTAAATGCCTATTTTCCAATAGACAGGTTGCGGATCTATTTGACTACAAAAAAGATGTATGGTCTGCAATACTTCTTTGCATCATTATTTGGTGCCATTACACCTTTTTGTTCCTGTTCTTCCATTCCGCTTTTTATTGGTTTTGTGAAAGGCGGAATTCCGCTGGGGGTAACGTTTGCTTTTCTGATCACCTCCCCTTTGGTAAATGAGGTAGCCGTGGCAATGTTCCTAGGTTTATTCGGAATAAAAGCAACCCTGATTTATGCTATAAGCGGCATATTGTTGGGGACATTTGGTGGGTTCATCCTAGGGAAATTCAAATTAGACCGATATCTATCCGATTGGGTAAAGGAAATTCAGGCGATTTCGGAACAGGAATCGGAAGAATGGGAAATTGACCGAACTCCGTTCATCGATCGGTTGCCAACTATTATCCACGATGGCTGGGAAATTGTAAGAAAAGTGTTGGTCTACGTGATTATTGGTATTGCCATTGGTGCGGCCATGCATGGTTATGTTCCTGAAAATTTCTTTACTGCCTATCTTTCGGCTGATAAGTGGTATGCTGTACCATTAGCTGTGATTTTTGCCGTTCCTATGTATGCTAACGCTGCGGGAATCGTTCCGGTTATTCAGGTATTTGTTGCCAAAGGTGTTCCACTGGGCACAGCCATAGCTTTTATGATGGCGGTAGTGGGACTCTCATTGCCCGAAGCTACCTTACTCAAAAAAGTGATGAAGTGGAAACTCATCGGTATCTTCTTCGGAACCATCACCGTTTTCATAATTATTCTGGGATATCTTTTTAATCTAATCCTTTAGTCGGTATGAGGTATATATATTATTAAGCACAGAAATAAGGAGAGATTACCTGCCGTGAATAATGTGTAACTTATCTTAAAAGAGATTCATACAAGTCTCTCCTAATCGGGGTGACTTGCTTTCTAACTCCCGAATGGTGTTAGCAAGTACCCCACCAAAGCGGCGGGAAAACGTTCCTTTTTTAGGGAAGGTGATGTTATGGGAATGTTAGTAACGCATAGAAGTTATATCGACGGGCACCGTGAAATGCTGAGATAGATGATTGTTGTTTTTTTAATACACTTGGTATGATTACTTTTATCAGTGGTTCTCTGTTTCCTTTGTGTCTCCGTGATAATTTTTTTTAATAAACGAACAAGCATGGACAGTTCCGATACACAAGATATAGCTGTTAAGCTAGCACCGCTGCTCAGTGCGCTATCGCATCCCACTAGGCTGCAAATCCTGCTGCATTTGGCTAAGTATATCGATTGCCCCGCATGGAACATCGCCAACCAGCTGCCCATTAGCAAATCAACCGTATCGCAGCACATGGCCAAGCTAAAGGAGGCAGGTCTTATTGAATGCGATGCCGATGGAACCAGCCAGCGATATAGGCTTAGCGACAATACGTTTGCTCTTCTAAAGGCTTACTTCCTCAATTTTATTAATGAAATAGAGGCTTCGAAGGACAACAAGTTAGAGTGCTGTCCAAAGAATGGGTGTTCCTGATTTGTATACCAGACTATTCTAATCATTCCCTTACTCATAAAGATATGAAGATACTGATTCTCTGCACCGGCAACAGCTGCCGCAGCCAAATGGCTGAAGGCTTTCTGCAATCATACGATAGTAACCTTACCGTTCGTTCGGCCGGAACCGAGGCTTCGGGCACGCTCAACGAAAAGGCTGTTGCCGTTATGAAGGAGGTTGGTATTGATATCAGTCACCACACCTCCGATTCGGTCGATTTGTATCTCGACCAGGAGTGGGACTATGTGATTACCGTATGCGGCGGAGCCAACGAGAGCTGCCCTACCTTTACCGGTTCCGTGAAAAATCGCTGGCACATTGGCTTCGACGATCCTTCGCACGCCACCGGAACGGATGAGTTTATCTGGAGCGAGTTTCGCCGCGTTCGCAATGAAATCCGTATTACGTTTGAATCGTTCTACAACAGCCAAGTGAAGGGCATCCGACAGTGTGGCTGCTAGTGTTGACATATAGTTGATCAACTGTATAACCGCATTCGCTATAGAAAGCCAATAGTTTGTGTGCCTTTGCTAGTAAATCCCTTAGCCGAAAACAAACCCTCCATTTTATTCTCACAGTCATGTTTATTTTCTTACTTTAGTAAAGGAATAAACCATAGCGCTGTTGGGTTTATAAATGAGTTAGCGCAAATGCCCTGAAAATTGAGCAAGCGAATAAACTCATCGAGATATTTGGAGAATGTTACCTAATTGGATAACTTTGCACCATGGAAGAAGAATTAATCAGGAACATCTTTTACTTCAAGAACTACTACCTGAACTTCTTTGAGCAGTTAAAACCAGAAGTTAAGAAAAAGTTTAACTGGACGCTATTGTTGATTGCGACTATAGAAAGAGTTCCTGCTAAGTATTTCAGCCACATGGAAGGAACATCTGGTATTTATGAAATAAGAGTTGAAGTTGGAGGTGACATTTATAGAGTTTTCAGCTTTTTTGATAAGGGTCATCTTGTGGTTCTGGTCAATGGATTTCAGAAAAAATCACAGAAGACACCTAAAAATGAAATTGAATTAGCAGAAAAACTTAAAAAACAATATTTCGATGAAAAAGAAAGTGAATAACAACCTTACTTCATTTGCTGACCATCTCGATGAGCAATATGGAAAACGAGGGACAGAGGAGCGTGAAAGGTTCGAAGAAGGATTTGAAACTTTCAGGCTTGGCGCAATGATTCAAGAATTGCGAAAAGAACAGGGGTTAACACAAGAGCAACTTGCAGTGAAATGTGGAACAACAAAGACATACATTTCACGAATTGAGAATGACGCTTCGGATATAAGACTTTCGACTTTAATGCGAATTATTAGAGAAGGACTTGGTGGACATCTTCACTTGAGTGTCGACCTCAAATAGAAGGCTCATGCACTAATAAATAGGACTTTAAGCGGCACGTAGCGCCCAGCGAATAACGCTAGGTTGAGCTACATTCGGGGTTCAATGGTTTCTTTCTATGGGGTTTTCAATGCAATTATTCTTTTTCGGAGGGAAATTTACCGGCATAAGCTGGCCTCCTGCACGTCACTAACTCAACATAACAGTATACTTTCGCACCAGCATAGGCTTACGATTTCGGGTTACACCGGAGGCGCAAGCCTTTTTTGTTTGCGTAAGGGCATAAGCCTTTAGCCCACCAATACTGGCAGGGTATGATGGGTATATGTAGGTAGAGAAGACCTCGGAGAGGTTACATGTTTATAGAAAACCTGCGGGTGGTGAAGCGTGCGACCCCAGCTGGGGTCGAATAATCCTAAAGCGAATAATTTTCTATAAACATACAATCCCTCCGGGATTAGGACGGGGTGTATAGGTTAGTTAATAACCTCTCAAGGATTGATAATTACATGGTTAATATTGCTTAATGCATAGCATTTTTGTAAATTAGCAATTCCTCCTAAACTAAAACACTAATATCATGGCTAATACTTATACGCAAATTTATGTGCATACCGTTTTTGCTGTGCAAAACTGGAATGCACTCATATTGCCCTCATGGGAAGAAGATCTTTACAAATACATTACCGGAATCGTGCAAAACAAGGGGCAAAAAATGCTAGCCATCAACGGAACTACAAACCACATTCACTTTTTTATTGGCATGAAGCCTACATGCTGTTTGTCTGATTTAGTTAGGGAAATAAAAAAATCATCCGGTACCTTTATCAAAGAGAAGAAATTCACATCATCCACATTCCAATGGCAAGAAGGGTTTGGTGCATTTTCATATAGCCATTCACAGCTTACTGATGTAATACAGTATATTAACAATCAGAAGGAGCATCATCGGAAGCAAACTTTTAGGGATGAATACCTAGCATTTTTAAAGGCCTTCGACGTTGAATTCAAGGACGAATACCTGTTTGAGTGGATTTGATCGATACTCTACTCGAATTGTCTGATACATCATAGTAATACAGAACCCCGTCAATAGCGGGGTTTGTGCTGTAATGCAAAGGGGGATAGTTGCTTTTTGAACAACATGACGAAACCATTTCAGCCGCTATTTTGGACATGCTCGTACATGTTTCTGACCAGAATTGAATTAAAAGGTAAGTGTCTCAGAAAAAAACGATACAATTGTCAGCCCATTACGTTCTTTAAACCAAGACCCCGTTTTTGGGGGCAACATGACCGGAAATGGAGGTCTATATCACCGGAATATCCAACACATAAGCTGTATTGTTTGCCTATCAGGCGATTATGTTTTACTATAACACGATAGGGAATCCAAAATGCAGGATCTACTTTTACGATAAAAAGGTTGTGATTTACGTGTAAACGTTCTACATTTGTATATACACGGTTCAGTATTAGGTATGCACGGTTGGGTTTTAAGTATAAGTGAATCGTTTTTAAGAACAGGCGATTTGGTTTGTAAAACCCCCATAAGTATAACGTAATATACAACTTTACCATGCTAACTTTTAACTTCACAAGGATTTTTAAGCTGCGCGGGATTGATAAACCCTTCAGCTATCTTGTTAAGCTGGGCTACTCGGCAAACTATTCCACTCGGATAGTTAACAACAGGATGGAGCGACTTAGCTTAAAGGACATTGAAAAGCTATGCGAGCTGTTTCAGTGCACACCAAACGACTTGTTGGAATGGATTCCAAGAAGCAACGAAGTAAAAAACGACAATCATCCGCTATCCTCCTTAAAGCGTAGCAATAAAGTTGTACAACTCACCACAATGTTACACGCCGTTCCGTTGGATAAGCTCGCCGATGTTGAAACCATGATAAACGAAATACTAAAAAAGTAAGCGTTTTCGGCGGTCAAAAGTTAATGTTGTTGGGTCCGTTCGATATGCATTTTATTCGTACCTTTTGCTACTTATTATTTTGATAAGCTAGTAGAGCATTTTATACGAAATTTCTATGGCAAAAGAGAGCAATGCAAACAACAGTAAGGTCAAGCGTGCTTCAGCGCCTACTATTGATGTGCGATCGGGAATGGATGTAGAGTCTCTGAAGCAGGCAATTACCGAACACTTGTTCTACCAACAGGGTAGAAACATTGTGAATACATCGCTAAACGATCTCTACATGGCAGTGTCGCATACTGTACACGATAGGCTCTTGCAGCATGAGCACAAGACCATGAACGCAGTGTTCGACAATAATAATGTAAGGCTGGTTAGCTACATGTCGGCTGAGTTTCTTATGGGGCCACAGCTAGGCGTTAACCTGATTGACCTGAACATTATGGCCGAGATGGAACAGGCAGTTCAAGAGCTTGGCTTTAGCTTAAACACTATTATGGCGCAGGAGGAAGAGCCTGGCCTTGGCAACGGCGGTTTAGGTCGCTTAGCCGCATGCTATATTGATTCGATGGCTTCGCAGCAAATTCCAGCCATAGGCTATGGAATACGCTACGAGTTTGGCATTTTCGATCAGGTGATACGCGATGGCTGGCAGGTGGAAATCACCGACAAGTGGTTGCGTAACGGAAACCCGTGGGAGAGTGCCCGACCCGAGCTGGCGGTAAACGTTAAGTTCGGTGGTCATACTGAATCGTATCTAGACTCCAATGAGTATTTACGCTATCGCTGGAAACCCGACTATATGGTAACCGGAATCCCCTACGATACGCCTATAATGGGATATAAAGTGCCCTCATGTAACTTTCTTCGCTTGTGGAAATCGGAAGCCGAGGAGTCGTTCGATTTTTCGTCGTTCAACCAAGGCGATTACTATAAGGCGGTAGAATACAAGGTTAAATCGGAGAATATTAGCAAGGTGCTATACCCAAACGATGAGATGCTTGGAGGGAAAAAGCTGCGGCTAAAGCAGCAATACTTCTTTGTTTCGTGTTCGCTGCAAGACATGATGAATATTCATCTGCGGTTTGATGGCAAGCCTCAAGATTTTCATAAGCGGTGGGCTATACAGCTTAACGATACGCATCCTTCGGTGGCCGTTGCCGAACTCATGCGCATACTTGTAGACGAGTACCACGTTGACTGGGACGTAGCATGGCATACCACCTGCAGCACATGTAGCTACACTAACCATACATTGCTTCCTGAGGCATTGGAAAAATGGCCGGTGGGCCTGTTTGCTTATCTAATACCGCGCGTGCTGGAGATTATATTTGAGATCAACTACCGCTTTCTGAAAGAGGTAAGCAGTAGGTTTCCGGGCGATAACGGAAAGCTGT
Organism: Williamwhitmania taraxaci; assembly: GCF_900096565.1. Taxonomy (NCBI): domain Bacteria; kingdom Pseudomonadati; phylum Bacteroidota; class Bacteroidia; order Bacteroidales; family Williamwhitmaniaceae; genus Williamwhitmania; species Williamwhitmania taraxaci. The sequence goes on along the minus strand of NZ_FMYP01000032.1, from coordinate 21,472 downwards.
CGCGCATGTCGATTATTGATGAGTCGGGCGAAAAGTTTGTGCGCATGGCCAACCTTGCTTGCGTAGGTTGCTGTGCAATAAATGGGGTGGCCGAGCTGCATACCGAGCTGCTTAAGCAACAAATATTGCACGACTGGGTAGAGATGTTTCCAGAACGGTTTCATAACGTGACCAATGGAGTAACACCTCGTAGGTTTGTGGTGCTGAGTAATCCCGGATTAAGCAACCTTATTATCGAATCGATTGGCGATAAGTGGCCCGGCAAACTTGATGAGCTGCGTAAGTTGGAACCGTTTGCCGACGATGCGGCATTCCGAGAAAAGTTCAGGAGTGTAAAACTCGAGAACAAGAAAATACTTGCCGCCCTCATTAAAGAGCGCACAGGCGTTGTTGTTAATCCTTCATCGATGTTTGATGTTCAGGTAAAGCGAATTCATGAGTATAAACGTCAGCACCTTAGCGTGCTTCATATTATTGCACTTTACTTACGCATTAAGCAGAATCCCGACATTGATATTGTTCCCCGCACGTTTATTTTTGGAGGCAAGGCGGCTCCTGGGTATTTCTCGGCAAAACTTATAATTAAGCTTATCAACTCCGTGGGCGATGTGGTAAACAACGACCCCGATGTAAAAGATAGGCTCAAGGTGGTTTTCTTTCCCGATTTCAACGTAACCAACGCGCAGCTTATTTACCCGGCTGCCGATCTGTCGGAACAAATATCAACTGCGGGCAAAGAGGCCAGCGGTACCGGCAACATGAAGTTTTCTATGAATGGCGCCCTTACCATAGGCACGCTCGATGGGGCAAACGTAGAGATCCGAGAAGAGGTAGGCAACGATAACTTCTTTCTGTTTGGCCTTACTGCCGCTCAAGTGGAAGATGCAAAGCGGAATGGATACAACCCTCACTTTATTTACGACAATAACGAGGAATTGCGCAATGTAATAAGCATGATTAATTCGGGCCGATTCTCCAATGGCGACACCAACCTGTTTAAACCCATTACCGACAACTTGTTGTGGCACGATCCGTTTATGCTTATGGCCGATTTCTCTTTGTATATTGCTTGCCAAGACTTAGTTGCCGAAACATGGAAAAACACTGCCGAATGGAACCGGATGGCTATCCTCAACGTGGCACGAATGGGTAAGTTCTCCTCCGACAGGTCTATTCAGGACTATTGCGAAAAGATATGGAAGGTAAAGCCTTTTAATATCAGGAAAGCATAGTCTTGTAATTTCCCCGATGGTTTAAAGTTAAGAGGTTAAAGGACGGGCAGTGTTAGAGAATTGGGGAGAGCGCTGATTCTGTCTTGCAGCCATTATCCATGATTTGAGTGGTAGGTGATATTGATTATTCTATCACAACTTTTTCTTGACATTGATATAAACAATGGCAATGCTTATGGGTTACTAGAAATTATCTACCAGGCTTGCTTGATATTTAATTCTAGTGTCATTTTTGGCAGCAATGGAGCAGTATGATTCGATTCTTGATAAGACGACAGCATACAGACATAGAATTTCAGTTAGGGTGGTGGTGTATTGCCCAATTAAACGAATAGTGTAATTTTACAAAGCATAAAAAAGTAGAATAATGAATTTAGAATGGATACTTACCATTAATCCGGTTTTACTAGCGCTCATTGCCACCCTGTTTACTTGGGGAATAACCGCTTTTGGGGCATCAATGGTTTTTTTCTTTAAAACCATTAATAAGAAAGTTCTCAACTCAATGCTTGGCTTTGCGGCTGGAGTTATGATTGCTGCAAGCTTTTGGTCGCTACTAAAGCCATCCATCGAGATGGCCGAGGCCAGTGGTACAACACCATGGATTCCTGCTCTGGTAGGATTCCTCGCAGGGGGCGCTTTCCTTCTAATTATAGATAAGATATTGCCTCACCTTCACATGGGACTTTCCATAGATAAGGCCGAAGGTATTAAGACACCATGGCAGCGAAGTATTTTGCTGGTTTTGGCCATTACCCTGCATAATATTCCCGAAGGATTGGCAGTTGGGGTGGCCTTTGGTGCGCTTGCTAGCAATCCCACCACAGGAGCACTTGCGGGAGCCATTGCTCTTGCCCTTGGAATTGGTCTGCAAAACTTTCCCGAAGGTGCGGCTGTTTCCATTCCCCTTAGGCGCGAAGGATTCTCTCGGTTAAAGGCATTTCATTACGGACAACTGTCGGGTATAGTGGAACCTATTGCTGGTGTGATTGGTGCTTACCTAGTTTTAGTGATGACTCCTATACTGCCATATGCCCTCTCGTTTGCCGCTGGTGCCATGATATTTGTGGTGGTGGAGGAGTTAATCCCCGAATCGCAAACCGGAAACGAAACGGACCTCTCTACCATTGGAGCCATGCTGGGATTTGCCACCATGATGGTGCTTGACGTAGCCCTCGGTTAGTATTCCAGTCAATAGATGCGTCATCCTCATCAAACACCGATAATTGAATTGCTATGAACTTACGATTTCAGCACGATTGCACGAACATCGATTGGGAGTATGTATCGGAGGTTTTGCGAACTGTAGGGATGGCAAGTCATAGTGGAGCCATACATCATAAAGCATTTGGCAACAGCCACACAGTCCTCTTTGTATTTGACTCCGACAAGATTGTAGGCTTTGGGCGTGCCCTCTCCGATGGTGCATATCAGGCCGCAATTTACGATGTTGTCGTTCTTCCCGAATATCAAGGGAAGGGAATTGGTCGAATGATTGTGAATAGTATTATTAAAGAGTTGCCTCAGTGCAATATCATCCTCTATGCTGCACCAGGAAAGGATGCCTTCTATAAAACAATGAACTTTAAGAGGATGAAAACGGGCATGGCGCTATTCCTCGATGCGGATACGATGCAGGGGAGGGGTTTTGTAGAATAAGTTACTATTCATCGAAGGATAAACCGAGTAATCCATTTCATTCTTAAAACTATCATCGTTTTGCCTATCTTTGGCTTAGGATTGAACTCTGAAACGAGAATTGATTCTTAGTGAATTAGCAATAATTAAAAACGATCCATATGAACTATTCCGAAGACAAATCCTGGGAACATTTCGAGTCTGTTTTCAATGCTAAGCTGCCGGTTAAGGAAGCTTGGGGTAAAATCATCGATTTTCATGAGCAGTTAAAGCCCAAGAAATATTGGGATTCCCTGAGGCAGCTGGAGGTTGAGCCCGAGCAGGAAGAAATTAAGGAGTGGATGGCAGATATTGTTACCCTTTCGCCTATTCCGAAGGGTATTGCGGCCTTATGGATTGGTATTACCAAAATTTATGATGAGGAGGACAAGAAGGAGCTCTACGCCATCTACCTATCTGGAGCCAAGAGTTACGATAAGGATTACATCGATTGGGCGGTTAAATCTACCTATAAACCCGATGAAAATTTTGGTATTCTCGATGTGCTAAATCAAATGGATGAGATTATCAAGAAGGATAAGGATGACTACTCCTTCCTCGATTGGATATTGCCGCTGGCCTACTGTGCACTTACCTTAGATGAGATAATTCGAACTAAGAGCATGAATAAGCAACACTTCTTAAAGAACAACCCTAAACTCTTTGTCACCGTTGGCTTCGACGAAGGCGATTTTGTTAATCTAACGTCGATTGAGTAGCTAGCATTACGGTGACTTTTCTAGGTTTAATTTGCAACTATTTTTGGAAGAGCCTAAAGGTATATGCCTTTAGGCTCTACTGTCTTTCAAGTAAGTTACATTCCCTCGAATCAATCGCCAGGGATTTATCGGGCGGAGCAATTTAAACGCCTCATTCTGGCAACTGCATCAGAGCCTTAATCGATATTTTTTCTCGCACTTGTTAACCAATTCTCGGCCTTAAAGAATAACAATCTTTAAGTAAAGTGGATTGCTATTTTTCGTACCTTTGAAATTACCACAGGAGTTATAATGCCTTGGCTCAAATTGCTTAGGGGTCTATGTTATTAAGAGATATCGGATGTTTTAATCGTTTTCTATTCCAATGGATATGATAAATTTCGAAGCCTTATTTAAAATTTCTTACGGTTTATACCTAGTGTGCTCCGGCGATAAAAACAAGGGCAATGGGTTTGTGTCAAATACCGTATTTCAGGTAACCGCCAATCCACCACAGTTTGCTGCTTGCTGTAACAAGGATAACTATACGGCAGAAGTGATCAAAAAACATGGAGCGTTTTCTGTTTCGGTAATGGATAAGAATGCCTCCGCCGAAATGTTTGGAACTTTTGGATATCGGAGTGGTAAAGATTTCGATAAGATGGCCAACATGGATATTAAATACGGCGAAACCGGCGTTCCAATTGTGATGAATGATTGCGTTTCATATATGGAGTTAAGGGTTGTTCAAACCGTTGATGTGGGTACACACTTGATGTTTATTGGTGAGTTGATCAGTGCCGAGATTATTGATGATACCAAGGAGCCATTGACTTATCTCTACTATCGTGAGGTGAAGAAAGGTGTGGCACCCAAGAATGCTCCTACCTATGTTGATAAATCAAAGTTAATTGCCAAGCCTGCCCAATTGGAATTGAAGAGCTATAAATGTCTCGCCTGTGGATATATCTACGACGAGGCCGTCGAAAGTATAAGATTCAAGGATCTTCCCGACGATTGGATTTGCCCAGTATGTGGCTCCGAAAAATCGGATTTCATCGAAATTTAACTGATACGCGCTATGACAAAATCATTAAAAGGGACCAAAACAGAGCAGAATCTGTTGAAGGCATTTGCAGGAGAATCGCAAGCACGAAATCGTTATGATTTCTTTTCGAGCGTTGCAAAAAAAGAGGGTTATGAGCAGATTGCAGCCATATTTATGCAAACATCTCTTCAAGAAAAGGAGCATGCTAAGCGATTCTTTAAATTTCTTGAGGGTGGAATGACTGGGATTACAGCAACCTATCCATCAGGCATAATAGGAACCACAAAGGAAAATCTAAAAGCTGCTGCCGAAGGCGAAAATGAGGAGTGGACTACCTTATATCCAAACTTTGCTGAAATTGCAAAAGAAGAAGGTTTCCCTGAAGTCTCGGTGGCCTTTAAGATGATTGCAAAGGTAGAGGTAGAGCACGAGCGCCGATACTTAAAACTCCTCCAAAATATTTCGGAAGACAAGGTCTTTATGAAGGATGGAAAGGTTTGGTGGGAATGCCTCAATTGCGGCTACATTTACGAATCGGCAAAGGCACTGGAGACTTGTCCTGCTTGCCTGCATCCTAAGGCCTATATGCAGCTTTGGAGCGAGAATTATTAAAGGTAGACTCTTTTGGATTAAAGATACAAACCGGGGTTCATCTCCGGTTTTATTTTGATTTGGTGGCATTTATTTTTGCATTTATTCTCTCCTCGAGAGTATGATGTCGTTTTTGCAAAATCAGTTTAAGCCAACAAAATGTTTGTATTTATTCATTGCAAGAAAAGCTTTACAGAATAATCCGAAACACTTGTAAATTTGTTCAGTGAATTGCCTACCTTTGGATTAGGACTACCTGATGAAATAGTTTTTAACGAATACCGATTAGCCATGCAAACAGATAGTAAGAATACCCTATTTGATGCTTTCCCGGTATTGCACACCGAAAGACTTGATCTTATTGAGATAACGCAGGCACATTTGGCTGATCTCTTTAAACTGTTTAGAGACGAGGAGGTAACTCGGTTCTATAACCTTCTTCCGCTCAAATATGAGCACGAAGCTCAAAAACTTATTGATTGGTTTCAAAACCGATTTGCCGATAAACTTGGTATTCGGTGGGGCGTTGCCTTAAAGGGCAGTCAGAATATTATTGGAACTGTTGGCTTTAATAGTTTTACCAAGCACCACCGAGCCAATATTGGCTACGACCTACAACCAGACCATTGGAATAAGGGCTACATTACCGAGGCCTTACGAGCAGTTATTCATTTTGGGTTTAATCGGCTCGAGGTAAACCGAATTGAGGCAGAGGTTATGCCGCTGAACATTGTTTCGGACAAAGTGCTCGCCAAGTTGGGATTTACCAACGAAGGAATACTTCGTCAGTGGATGTTCTGGGACGATAAGCACTACGACATGAACATGTTCTCCCTTTTACGATCCGATAATCCTTTCTGTAAGGCGTAGTGCTTTCGTGTTTCTAGTTGTTGCTTTTGCCCAATCGCCACTATCTGACCGCATACACTGCTGGGTTTGTTAGTGTATGTTTATCGGGTTTTAGGATGTTTTACTATCTGTTTAATTTCCCTTCTCCCTAACCCCACAAAAAAACCAGAACTCTCGCTCCGGTTTTTCCATATATCGTTACTGTTTCATGGCTCTGTCCATTTCGCGCTTGGAGTCTTTGCTCTTTAGATCCTCGCGTTTATCGAATACTTTCTTACCCTTGGCAAGGGCAATGTCCACTTTGCAATATCCTTTTTCGTTTATGAAGAGTTTCAATGGAATAATGGTAAGCCCTTTTTCCTGCGATTTCTTCTTAAGCTTGATCAACTCCTTCTTGTTTAGGAGCAGCTTGCGCTCGCGGTTGGGATCATGGTTAAAGCGGTTGGCCCACCAATACTCGGCCACGTGCATTCCCTTTATCCAGAGATCGCCATTTACAAAGTAGCAATAGGCTTCCACCAAGCTTGCCTTGCCCATCCGGATCGATTTAATCTCCGTTCCGGTAAGTACAATTCCCGCTGTGAATGTCTCCATTAGTTCAAAAAGGAAAGTTGCCTTCTTGTTTCTAATAACTATTGGAGTGTAGCCTGTTCCCATGATCAGAATGAATTAGTAAAATAGTCCAAAAAAGCCTTTGATGATTACCAAGCAAACGGCAAGCACAGCGGCGTGAATAATAATGCTGATAAAGACAAAGCCAATAAGTTTCTCTTCGGCTATTTTTAACATCTCTTTCGCCCCAACCCAGAATAAGTAAATCCCATAAATGCAAAGGAGGTTGAAGATAAAATTGAGTTGTGGAATGATTAAAGCCAATGATCCGAATAAGAAAACCGGAGCGTAGGAGAAAATCATTAGGCGAAGCACCTTGTTGCTGTGCTCTTCCACCTCAAAGGAATGGGTGATTCGATCCAGTATGAGAGCTGTAGCAGCAACTGCAGCACCAAGGCTGGCTCCAATACCAATACCCAAAAAGATAGCCTCAAAGAACATATCTTCCCATATTACTCCACCAATAATACCCGCAATGGCAATTAGCGCCGCCATCGGTAGAAGGAACAATATCAGCAGATTATTGAAGTCGTAAGGAAGGGTTTCTATGGTTTTCCATTCCTGTTTTGGGTTAAGCATAAACTTGATAACGAATTCAAGCCTTTTAATCAATGTCATATTCTATTATTTAGCCGACAAATTTAGCTTATTTTTGACAGAGTTTTGCGCTCCGTATCCTTAACTGCTCAATTAGACATGGAAAACCTCGACCTAATTTCAATTATTGGACCAACAGCAGTTGGAAAGACTACTGTTGCTGCCCATTTGGCGGCAGTTCTCGATGGGGAAATCCTTTCGGCCGATTCGCGTCAGGTGTATCGGGGGATGGATCTGGGCACGGGAAAGGATTATGCCGATTACCTGGTAAATGGTAAGTCGATTCCATACCATCTTATCGATATTGTGGATGCCGGTTACAAGTATAGCGTTTTTGAATTCCAAAACGATTTTATAAAAGCCTATTACGATATTAAGCAGAGAGGCCGCATGCCCATTCTTTGCGGTGGAACGGGCATGTATATTGATGCGGTGGTAAAGGGTTATAAGTTAATGAAGGTTCCCATTAACGATGAATTGCGCAGCGAACTTGAACTGCTGCCCGAAATTGATCTTGAGGCTCGCCTTACTGCCCTTAAGAGTGTGCACAACCATACCGATTTTGATACGCGAAAACGGCTTATCCGAGCCATCGAGATTGAACTCTACCAGCAGGAACATCAGGTGGAGGCGATGGCCTATCCCCAAATCAAGAATATCTATTTTGGCATAACGGTTGATCGAAATACTCGCCGCAAGCGTATTACGGAGCGATTGCATACACGGTTAAGGGCGGGAATGGTTGAGGAGGTTGAGGCGCTCATTAAGGGGGGCGTTCCGGTGGAGACAATGCTGTTCTACGGCCTCGAGTATAAGTTTATTGCCATGTATATTCTTGACCAGATTACCTACGACCAAATGGTAGAGCAACTCAACGTTGCCATTCATCAATTTGCTAAACGACAGACAACCTGGTTCCGCAAAATGGAACGTGATGGTAATAACATTCATTTGATTGATGGAATGCTGCCGATGGAGGAGAAGATTGCTATTATTCTTCAGAAAATAGGTTGAATGGGGCAATGTGCCAGCGAGCCAATAAGCTAATGAAATGAACCAGTAATATGGTAATGCGACAATTAAGAAATAAAATTTTTTAGCAGTTAACTAGTTGTCGCATTGAATAATTAGTGTATTGACACATAGAGTAGAAGGGACATTAATCAACATCGAGTGTAGGATTTTTTCACGAAAAAATTGCTGTAACTGTAGGTTGTATCGAAAAAGTGGTTAATATTGCATCCTGACAAAAGCGAGAAAATGTATAATACTTCAAAATATTGGTGGCGTAATTTAATCACGGAATCCTGTGAGTGATACGCGCTATGCCTAAAAACCATTGATGCCCATTGCTACACGCGGTGGGCATTTTTTTTATAATAAACTCTGAATCATGAATGCAGTAAAGACTCAAGTAAATAAATATTGGTGGCGTCATACCTTCCCTCCCGGAAGCTGACGTACTATGCCATATCCTCAGGGGAAAGGGCTCGTCGGTTATCCGGCGAGCCCTTTTTTTGTGCGCCTATTATAAACTCAAAAAAATCTGCTATGACCCTTCATGTAATTAAAGAAACCATGCTTGCCGATTTGGTTACTCCGGTGAGTATCTACCTCAAGTTAAGGGATGTATATCCCGGAGCCTTTCTGCTCGAGAGTAACGATTATGAGCAACCGGAGACCAGCCGCTCTTTTATCTGCGTGATGCCCATAGCCTCGGTTAAGGTGTTGAAGGGTGTTGCCACAGGTCGGTTCCGAAACCAACCTCCACTGGTGAGCAATATTCAGGAGCGCGGAAACCTTGTCTCCTTCCTCGAAAAATTCCTTTACTCATTTAAGGTTGAGGGCGAACGGGTCGATTTCAATGGCTTTTACGGCTATACCTCCTACGATGCGATTAAATATTTCGAAAAGGTTAATGTTCGTGGAGACGAATCCCTTCCAGAGATGGATTACCGGCTCTTTAGGATTATGATCTCGGTAAATCAGCTGAGTAACGAGCTGATCATTGCCGAAAACCTGGTCGATAATGAACCTAGCCGTATTCCCGAGATCGTAGCATTGCTCACCAACCGACGCGTACCCCTATTCCCTTTCGAATGCTGTGGGGAGGAGGTCGCCGCATCTTCCGATGAGCACTTCAAGGGTATGGTGACCAAGGCCAAGCAGCATTGCCAGCGCGGCGATGTTTTCCAACTGGTTACTTCACGGCTATTTAGTCAGAAATTTTTGGGTGATGAGTTTAATGTTTACCGTAGCTTACGTTCCATTAACCCTTCACCCTATCTCTTCTATTTCGACTTAGGTAGCCGCCGGCTCTTTGGTAGCAGTCCTGAGACGCAAGTTAAGGTCTACGATAATAAGGTTGAGGTGAATCCCATTGCGGGAACCTTTCGTCGAACTGGTAATGTGGATTTAGATAAGATCTTGGCTGAGCGTCTACTTGCCGATCCTAAGGAGAATGCCGAGCATGTTATGCTAGTCGATTTGGCACGTAACGATCTAAGCAGAAATGCCCAAGAGGTTTCGGTGGATGTGTTTAGAGTCGTTAAACAGTACTCTCATGTTATTCACCTTGTCTCGACGGTCAGCGGAAAGATAAAGAGTGGGCGAACAGGCATTCGTGTTTTCGCCGATACCTTTCCTGCAGGAACTCTTTCGGGTGCGCCTAAGGTAAAGGCGATGGAACTTATTGAGCAGTATGAGGCGTCACCCAGGGGCTACTACGGTGGTTGCGTTGGATTTTTTGGGCTCGATGGTTCCATAAACCAAGCCATTACCATACGCAGCTTTCTGAGTCAGGATAACACTCTTTTCTACCGCGCAGGTGCCGGGGTGGTAGCCGATTCCACCGAAGAGTCGGAATTGCAAGAGGTCGATAATAAGTTGATGGCACTTCGTAAAGCCATTGAAAATGCGCATAATCTTTAAATCGTAAAGACATGAATGTATTAATAATAGATAATTACGACTCCTTTACCTACAACCTTGTGCATATGGTAGAGGCGTTAACCGGAAAGCAGGTTACCGTTGCTCGGAACGATGAAATTTCACTCGATGCCATTGAACCATTCGACAAGATTTTGCTTTCACCTGGCCCTGGAATTCCCAGCGAGGCTGGAAGTCTAAAAGCCATTATCGAACGGTTTGCTCCTGCCAAAAGCATACTGGGTGTATGCTTAGGCATGCAGGCTATTGCGGAGGTATTTGGTGGTCGCTTAGAGAATATGGGCAAGGTAGTGCATGGCTTTGCCGATGATGTTTTAGTGGGAGAACCCCACGATAGAATATTTGCCGGAATGCCCAATACTTTTCGGGCAGGACGCTACCACAGTTGGGTGGTAAGCAAGAGTGAATTGCCCGCCAGCCTAAGGGTCACTGCCACCAATTCTGAGGGTTTAGTTATGGCCATTTCTCATAGCAGTTTCGATGTAAGGGGGGTTCAGTTTCACCCGGAGAGCGTTCTTACGCAGCATGGACTTGCCATGATTGCCAACTGGTTAGATTCTCCAACTTCGGGTGGCGTAGTTTTGCCTGCAAAGGGGAGTCGATCCTTCGATTTTGATGGAATATCATTTGGTTTAACCTGTTAACTGGAGCTACGATGAAAGCAACAATAAACGAACTGTTTCAACAAAAACTTTTTAGTAGACACCAAGCCTCGGAGATGCTGGTGAATATGACCAATGGAACCTTCTCTTCGGCCCAGACGGCAGCTCTGCTTGCCACTTTTCAGGTGCGAGGAATTACAGTAGATGAATTGGCTGGATTCCGGGATGCCCTTCGCGATATGTGCCTTAGGGTAAACTTATCGGAATTTGATACGATCGATCTATGCGGAACCGGTGGCGACGGCAAGGATACCTTCAATATATCTACCCTCGCTTCCTTTGTGACGGCTGCGGCAGGAATAAAAGTATCTAAGCATGGGAATTACGGCGTGTCTTCGGTGTGTGGCTCCTCCAATATTCTCGAATACTATGGCTACCGTTTCTCGGCCGATACCTGTAAACTTAAGCGCGAACTCGATCAGGCGGGGATTTGCTTTTTACACGCCCCGCTGTTCAATATCGCCATGAAAAATGTGGCCGACGTGCGCAAACAACTTGGCGTTAGGACTATCTTTAATATGCTTGGGCCATTGGTAAACCCCTCTTTCCCCAAGGCGCAGATGGTTGGCGTGTTTAGCGCTGAGTTGGCTCGGATATACGCATACCTCTTTCAGCAAGAGGATAAGCCCTTTGCCGTAGTGTATAGCCTCGATGGTTACGATGAGGTTTCGCTCACCTCGCCATTTAAGTTCTTCAGCAATAAGGGTGAAGAGTTGATTGACCCCGAGGATTTACACCTACCTGAACTGGACGAGTGCGATTTGGCGGGAGGTACAACCGTGGAGGAGTCGGCCCAACTCTTTCTTCGAATCATAAAAGGAGAGGGAAGCAGCGTTCAAAATGCTGTTGTTTCGGCTAATGCAGGAATTGCCATTAGCGTTAAGACCCCAAGTAAATCGATGGAGGAGTGCATAGGCATTGCTCGTGAGGTAATAGAGTCGGGGAAGGCCTATAAAAGTTTCGAAACATTAATGAATTTAAACCGATAGATCACATGGATAGTATACTAAATACCATTGCCGCAAAGAAATTGGTAGAGGTTGCCGAGCGGGAGCAGCTCTACCCAATAAAGCTATTGGAGAAGAGTATTTACTTCGCCACGCAGCCCGTTTCGCTTAGGAAATACCTAACTCGCCCCGATAAGAGTGGGGTGATCGCGGAGTTTAAGCGAAAATCGCCATCGCTTGGTGCCATTAATCCTTACGCCGATGTGGCAAAGGTTTCAGTGGGTTATATGCAAGCGGGTGCTTCGGCACTTTCGATACTTGCCGAGGGAAACTATTTTGGCGGCAACTTGGAGCATGTAACCAAAGCTCGGCGGCTGAACTATTGCCCCATTCTTCAGAAGGATTTTATGCTAAAGCCCTATCAAATATATGAGGCAAAGGCAAGCGGTGCCGATGCTATTCTCCTGATTGCTGCATTACTTTCCATTGCTGAAACAAAGACAATGGCCCAGTTGGCTCATTCATTAGGGCTCGAAGTATTAGTGGAGATCCATTCGAAGGAGGAGTTGCCCTATGCTGAGTTTGCCGATATCGTTGGCGTAAACAACCGCAATTTGAAGGATATGGCTGTATCTGTTGAACAGTCGTTAAATCTCCTACCACTTCTTCCAAAAGAGATGGTGAAGATTAGCGAGAGTGGAATTCATTCGCCCGAAATGGCGGCGATGCTTAAGCGCGAAGGGTTTAACGGTTTCTTGATTGGTGAGCGATTCATGCGCGAGGCCGATCCGGTGCAAGCTTGCAGGGAGTTTATTAATCGTCTTCAAACGCTAACTTCAACAATTGAATGCTATGATAGTGAAGGTTTGCGGGCTTAATAGCCAAGCGAATGCCCTCGATGTGGTTTTGGCTGGTGCCGATATGGTTGGTTTTATCTTCCATCCGGCTTCACCACGGCTAATACTGCAGCCGTTTGGTGCCGAATTTAATGGGTCGATTCCTTCCTTCGTAAAGCGGGTTGGAGTATTTGTGAATGCATCACTAGAGGAGGTTTTGATTGCCAACGCGAACTACTCCCTCGATATTGTGCAGCTGCATGGCGAAGAGAATACTGATTACTGTGCTCGTTTGATGGATATGGGGATTCCGGTTATTAAAGCATTCTCGGTAGATGAACGTTTCGATTTCCGCATTACTAATGCATTTCACCCATACTGCACGATGTTTTTATTCGATGCTTCGGGGCGCAATAGAGGCGGAAACGGTATCTCGTTCAGTTGGGATTTACTCAACAGCTATGTGGGAGAAACGCCATTTCTTTTAAGCGGAGGAATCTCTATCCATCACCTTCCTACAATTAATGAGATGAAGCATCCGGCCATGGTTGGGGTCGATATTAATAGCCGATTCGAAATTTCACCAGGCGTGAAGGATATAGCCAAGGTGAGAGAATTTGTTGAGGGTATTCAGAAAAAGAAACTGAAAGTGACTGGACACGACGAGAGATAAACACATAATCTGGTAGATGTTAACCTATCGCTTATAACTTAAAAATCACAAGGAATGACTATAAAAACTAACAATGGATATTACGGCCGCTTTGGCGGAGCCTACATACCCGAGTTGCTCTTTCGAAATGTAAATGAATTGCAGTTACGCTACGTCGAACTGTTGGAGTCCGATGCATTTAAAGCTGAGTATGCCTCCCTGCTCACAAACTATGTAGGACGTCCATCACCGCTTTACTTTGCTCGGCGACTTTCTGAGAGGTATGGGGCCCGAATTTACCTGAAGCGGGAGGATTTAAACCATACCGGATCGCATAAAATCAACAATGCCATTGGCCAGATATTGCTTGCTAAGGCCATGGGTAAGCACCGAATTATTGCTGAAACGGGTGCTGGACAGCACGGCGTGGCTACGGCTACCGTGTGTGCTCTCATGGGTTTAGAGTGTGTTGTTTATATGGGCGAAATTGATGTGAAGCGTCAGCAGCCTAATGTTCAGCGTATGGAATATCTCGGGGCCAAGGTGGTGGCGGTTACCAGCGGTAGCCGCACGCTGAAGGATGCTACCAACGAGGCTATTCGCGACTGGATTAATAACTCCGAGGATACCTACTATCTTATTGGTTCTGTCATTGGCCCACATCCATATCCCGACATAGTGCTAAGGTTACAATCTGTGATTTCGAAGGAAATTTCCGAACAGTTGCTCACCCATGAAGGGAGAACTAGCCCTGATTATGTGGTTGCCTGTGTTGGAGGTGGTAGTAATGCTGCAGGAGCATTCAGCCACTTTATTGGAGACACATCGGTTAAACTTATTGGAGTTGAGGCGGCTGGAAACGGTGTTGAATCAGGTGATACTGCTGCCACGCTGGCTTGTGGCAGTCAAGGAATGATTCACGGTTGCCTTACCTACCTCATGCAAACCTCCGATGGGCAAATCATTGAGCCTTACTCCATTTCGGCAGGGCTTGATTATCCGGGTATTGGCCCGTTGCATGCATATTTAAATGAAACCGGTGGTGCCACCTACCTATCTGTAACCGACAGTGAGGCTATGAATGCCGGAAGATTGCTTACCCGTTTGGAAGGGATAATTCCAGCTATTGAATCGGCTCATGCGCTCGCTGTCCTGAATAAACTTACGTTTCGGAGTACCGATGTTGTGGTAGTAAACCTCAGTGGGCGTGGCGACAAGGATATGGACACTTACCTAAACTATAATGGCTATGAACAGAATTGATGCACTTTTCTCTACAAAGGAGAGCAATATACTTTCGGTATTCTTTACGGCTGGATATCCTCGGCGCGACACTACCGTCGAAATTGCCCATGCGCTTCAGTTGGCCGGTGTCGATCTTATTGAGATTGGCATGCCTTTTTCCGATCCTATGGCCGATGGACCAATTATTCAGCACTCCAGCAAGGTTGCCCTCGAAAACGGAATAACCATTGAACTCCTTTTCTCCCAGTTGGAAACTCTTCGGGCGAAAGTCGCAATTCCTGTTGTTCTAATGGGTTACTTCAATCCGGTTCTGAAGTTTGGTGTCGAAAGATTTTTGAAGCGTTGCCAGGAGTGTGGCGTTGATGGGGTAATCATTCCCGATATGCCTCTCGATGTTTTTGATGCTCAGTATGCCGAAGCCTTTTCCCAATATGGCATCTACAATATTCTTCTGGCAACTCCCACCGCAGAACCCGCTCGTATCGAGATGCTGGCGAAGCAATCGCAGGGCTTTATCTATATGGTTTCGTCGGGGGTAACAACTGGAGGAACTTTGGATGCGAAGCGCTTTGAACAGCTTCGGACTGCTACCTCAATTGCCAATAGGTATAAACCACTCTTGGTTGGGTTTGGTGTTTCGAACCACCAAGACTTTGATGTGGCAGCCCAGTATGGCCGTGGTGCAGTGGTTGGATCGGCATTTGTAAAGATGCTGGAACAATCTGACAACTTGACTAATGACATCAAAATATTTGTAAAAAGTATAGTTGGTTGAAGTAGTTTCAAATAGGCTGGAGCCATTCTAAATTACTTAACTTAAATCGCTAAACTCCTTATTAAAATGGTTATTCAACTTAAACAAGATATCACAGAGCCGCAGCGTGCGGCTATATCGCAGGAACTGGAGCGTGCTGGTTACTCTTTTCGTGAGGTAATCACCAGCATTGCTTGCTACTGGGTGGCCATTGGCAATAACGATATGGATATCCGGTCCATTGGAAACTTACCGGGGATTACCGATATTCACCGGGTTACCGATAGCTACAAGCTGGTTTCGGGCATGTGGAAACTTACCCCCAGCAGCATTCCGCTAGGGAATGGGATTAGCATAGGTGGGGGCAATTTTACCATAATGGCTGGCCCATGCTCCATCGAAAATGACGCGCAGGTGAGTGAGGTTGCAGGCTTTCTAAAGTCCAATGGAGTGTTTGTTATGCGAGGTGGCGTTTTCAAACCACGCAGTTCGCCCTATTCCTTTCGAGGAGTTGGGATTGAAGGGCTCCGCTACTTTCACTCCATCTGCAAACTCAATGGTGTATTGGTGGTTTCGGAGGTAATGGAACCCGACCAAATAGAGGCGATGTATCCCTATATCGACATCTTTCAGGTAGGAACGCGCAATGCGCAAAACTTTAGCCTTCTCGATGCGCTAGGCAGGGTAGATAAACCCGTGATGATAAAGCGCGGATTCTCGGGAACCATCGAAGAGTTGCTTTACTCGGCCGAGTATGTGTTCTCGGGAGGAAACGAAAAGATCATCCTTTGCGAGCGGGGTATTCGAACATTCGAAAAGGCCTATCGAAACACTCTCGATTTGAACGCGGTGCCTATTCTTAAACAGAAATCGCATCTTCCAGTGGTGGTCGATCCCTCTCATGGAACGGGAATTCGTAATTTAGTGGAACCCATGTCGCTGGCAGCAGTAATGGCCGGAGCCGATGGCGTTATTGTGGAGATTCACCGAGAGCCTGAAAAGGCTTATTCCGATGGAATTCAATCGCTCTGTTACAGTGAGGCCGAGCAACTCTTCGATAGGTTGAGGCAAACGGTTTCCCTAAAATCAACGTTTGGACTTTCATAGACCATTCCTGTTCCAGACTTAGCGTTGCACTGATCGGGAAGTGAAAAAGGGAAGCCATTTGGCTCCCCTTTCTTAAATAATCACGTTAACCTACTTCTTAAGGTATTTATCCAACCAGCTGAAGAACTCTCGTTGCCAGATAACTGCATTTTGTGGTTTGGTCACAAAGTGAGTCTCGGTAGGGTAAACCAATAGTTTACTAGGTACACCTTGAAGTTGAGCCGCGTTGAACGCCTGTAAGCCTTCGGTGTATGGAATGCGTAGATCCATCTCGCCAACCACAATCATGATTGGGGTATCCCAGTTGCCCACCAACTTGTGAGGGCTATTGGCGTAGGTGCGCTGAGCCACCTTGTTGTTCTTATCCCAGTATGCTCCACCAAAGTCGTTGTTAGGGAAGAATGTCTCCTCTGTGCCTGCGTAGAAACTCTCGAAGTTGAACATACCATTGTGAGCAATGAACACTTTGAAACGCTTTTGGTGCGTGCCGGCAAGATAGTAAACTGAGTATCCACCGTAGCTAGCACCCACACAGCCGAGTCGGTTCTCATCTACCCACTTTTCTTGCTTCACATTATCTATAGCGCTAAGGTAGTCCTTAATATTCTGTCCACTATAATCACCTGATATCTGCTCGTTCCAAGCCTTTCCAAACGATGGAACACCGCGACGGTTAGGAGCTACAATTACGTAGTCGTTAGCCGCCATAATTTGGAAGTTCCAGCGGAAGCTCCAGTTTTGGCTAACGGTGCTTTGAGGTCCACCTTGGCAGTAGAGTAGGGCAGGGTAAACCTTGGTGCTATCGAAGTTTGGAGGAAGAATTACCCAGGTAAGCATATCCTTTCCATCGGTAGTCTTAATCCAGCGCTCCACCGATTTGCCCATCTTGATGTGACGGTAAATGTGCTCGTTGGTCTTGGTAAGCTGGGTTTCGGTACCGGTAGCCTCATCTACAGTGAAGAATTCCGGAGCCATGCTCATAGACATCTTCTCACCAAGAAGCACATCTCCACGTTTTTGTGCAAATACGTAGTTGTGCATTCCTTTGGTGATTTGGGCTATTTGTTTCGAGGCAACATTAATTTTGTAGAGCTGCTCTGTTCCTTTTATACCGCTAGCAAAGTAGATATCTTGGCTGTTGGGAGCCCAGTCGAATTGCTCTACGTTTTGGTCGAAGCCATTGGTGAGGTATGTCTTTGTACCGGTAGTCAACTCCATAACGAATAGGCGCTTTTGATCCGATTCGTATCCGTTTTTTTCCATACTCCACCAAGCCAGATACTTTCCGTCGGGAGAGTAGGCCGGATTTCGATCGTAACCCATGTTCTCCGTGGTAATGTTTTTGGTTTCACCGCTCTCGAGGTTATAGAGGTATAAATCGGAGTTGGTGCTCACAGCATACTCTTTGCCAATCAACTTCTTGGAGACGTATACGATGTTCTTTCCATCGGGGCTCCACTGCACCTCGGCAATATCGAAGTCGGTAGCCATTGGCGTATCCCATGCCTCATCTTTATTAATGTCCTTTGCCTCACCAATGTTTCCCTTTGCGAAGTTGGCTACAAACACATGGCTATAGGAGCCATCTTCCCAGTAGTTCCAGTGGCGATACATGAGTTGCTCAATGATGCGCACGTTGGCTTTGGGCATGTCGGGGTGCTTGTCGATGGTTGCCATATCCACCTTCACATCCATGGCGTAAAGGATTTTGTCCTCCAATGGAGAGATGTTGAACCCATTGATATCGCCATCTACTTTAGAAAGTTGTTTGAGATCTTCGCCAGTAGCCGTAATTTCCCAAAGTTGGGACGAACCGCTGCGGGTGGAAAGGAATCGGATAGATTTTCCGTCGGCACTCCACTGTGGGTTCGATTCGGAACCAGTGGCATCGGTAAGTTTTACTGGGTTGCCGCCCGAGGTGGGTATTACGTATAGGTTTGTAACGCCCTTGTTATCCTTGAGATTGTAGTAGGATATGGTATAGGCAAGGGTTTTTCCATCGGGGGAGAGGGCGGGGGAGCCAACTCGACCAAATTTCCAAAGGATTTCAGGTGAAAGAATTCCTTTACTGATCTCATCTGCGGTTAAGGCAGTATCGATTGTAAATGTGGCATCGGTTGATGCAATTTCCTTCTTGCTGTCGCACGACCATAGCGATGTCATAAGCGCCATACCGATTAGCGTTAGTTTTAAGGTTGATTTTTTCATTACGTAATGGGTTTGTGATTTCGGTGTGAATTTATCCTTATTTTTTGAAGATTATATCTATACATAGAGTGATTTTGATATATAATTCATCCAAGCCATCCTTAGAGGATTCCGAAGGGAAAGGATTATAGGTTAATCTGCTTTATTCTCAGAACGGAGGGGTTAGTTTGCGTGTTCTGGCGTTGCCGTAATGCCACACAACGGTGTAAATAGACTCAAGACCTGAAACCCGCTTCATTCCTGAATTATTTATTCCTTTCGCTTTGGTTGTTTTGATGAAAGGGTTAAGTTTGTGTTGCATCTATTAGCCGAAATAAACACCAAGTGTATGGTTAGATGCGACACAGAACTAAATAAAGTATGGTGACCGTATTTATAAATTGGAACATCGACCCTGAGATCATAAAGTTATTCGGAGTGTTTTCTATCCGGTATTACAGCCTTCTGTTTTTGACAGGATTGTTTTTGGGCTATTATATTGTGAAACGAATTTACATCAAAGAGAATTTGCCAATTGAAAAATTGGAAAAACTAGCTATTTTTATTTTCATTGGGACAATCGTCGGTGCAAGATTTGGTCATTGTTTATTTTATGAGCCAGAGTATTATTTCAAACAACCACTGGAAATAATCCTACCATTTAGATGGGATGCCGGCGGGAGATTCGAATTCACAGGTTTTCAAGGTCTAGCAAGCCATGGAGGTGCAATAGGTGTATTGACTGCCATTGTGTTGTATTGCAAAAAGTATCATACTAACTTTTTGTGGGTGTTAGACAAAGTTGCAATTGCAACACCTGTAACAGGAGCATTTATTCGTTTTGGCAATTTCATGAACTCAGAAATCATTGGTGAACCCACGGGCTCAAATTACGGCATCGTTTTTCAAAGAGTCGATTTATTGCCTAGACATCCAACTCAACTCTATGAAGCTTTCTTATACTTGACAATTTTTCTTGTTTTATACAGGATATATTCTAACCAAAAAACTAAAAGACAGAACGGCTATGTTTTTGGATTGTTTCTAGTTCTGTTATTTGGAGCACGATTTATATTAGAATTTTTAAAGATTAATCAGGTTGATTTTGAGAACGGAATGATTTTAAATATGGGTCAACTTTTGAGTATCCCGTTTATTTTGAGTGGCATTGGATTAATCATTTGGAAAAGGACACCTGTGCATAACAGCAAACAACATGGTAATACGGGCAGTTCTGATTTGTTGGTGGGAAATTAGGATTCTAAAGTGCAACATTTGTCAGGCGTTTACCGGTAAAATTACACTCTGCGCATAGAGGCGTGATGTTATCGATAATGCAGAAAGAAATCTCAATTAAGATTTTAACGTTCAAGTAATTTTTTTCTTCTTATAGTGCGGAAACAGCCGGAGGGAGCGGCAATATGTTTCGTAGAGTAGGAGTAAGTTCAATAGTATTTTACAAAAAGAGTGTCAAAGTATTTGTTAGAAACAAGATTTATAACTTTGACCTATGGAACGAAAAAAGAGAACACTCCATCCGCGACTATCTAAATTTATTTAGGATGAAACGCCTCGGCCTGTTTCGCCATTACCTATTCTTTTTTGCTACTGCTTACACTTTCGGCTTTCAGCGAAGGATTAGCCTTTATTATTTGGGGGAAACGCACGCCCTATTCTATCCGTCAACCGTTGGCGGCAAAGAAACCTATTAATATTTTGTGTTGAATGTGTAGCGTTATAATAAAAACAAATGTATATTTCGTAAATATTGGTTATTTTAAACTAACTAAAACCCAGGACGATGAAGACATTTTTTTTAGGTGCATTTATGTTGATTAGTTCATTAGCGTTTTCTCAAAACATACCGTTACTGTATTCGTGGAACGATTATCAAGGAGCCTATTCGGTTGCTGCAATTGAGGAAGATGGCGCTAATTTCAAAATCTTTAGAATTGAGACCGTTTCTATTGAAATGCTAAAAGCAAGAAAAAGAGATGATTTGGTAATTGTTCTCTCGAATAAAGGATTGAAACACTGTAATAATGTTGAAGTTTTGGAGGTGAGCAAAGTTGGCGAAAAACAATCGCTAAGGAAACAATATTGGATGCTACCTGGTAATGCTGTGATAAATCCAGACAGTAAACCTAACCAGTTCTTTTCGGAGATTGAGATAAGCCGAATGTTTCCTAAAATGTTTCGAACAGAAGCTCCCCCTAAATACACTTTTGAAAACAGAAGGATTAAAACCTATGCCTTTGATACGTATTATCAACAGTATTTTCTTTCTAAAAGTGATCTGATAACCTGTGAACATCCAACACGAAAAGATAAACAAGCATCAAATGCTACTTACAATACCAATTTCGATGCAGTATCAAATAGTATCATTGCAGCCTATCCTGCCGAAAAAAATGAAGATGATAAGTATTTCAGTTTTAAGAATTATGAGATAGTAATAACTTCTCCATCCTGTACTACCTTATATCCGCAACATAAAAGCATAAAATAATCGGGAACCCCTGTAATAATAATCATCACAAGGCTTTCCCGATTAAAATATTTTCACCTACTTAGGTGAAAACTAGATAAAACGGTCGAAGTTGTGCCACCCATTTCGGTTCAAGTTGTGCCAGGCGTTTCGGTCGAAGTTGTGCCACTTTTTTAGGTGCATTTAGGCTATTGTTTCGGTCGAAGTTGCGCCACCCGTTTCGACGCAAATTGCGCCATTGAGCCATTGAAAGGAATGATTTCTATCTTATCGCTGAAACTTAAATCAGGGATATGGCCGCAAAGAAGATAGATATCATGGATGTACGACAATTAATTCAG